>JALYWY010000018.1 GCA_030852475.1 Actinomycetota bacterium
GATCTCGGCCCGCAGCTCGGTCTTCGTGCGGACCGTCCGCCCGCCGCTGCCGGCCCCGGTTCCCGGAGGCAGCACCAGCTGCAGGCCGCGCGAGGGGGTCGAGCAATACTCGCGGGCGACCCAGAGCCCGAGCCGCACCAGCTCCGGAGTGGCTCCCGCCGCGAGCGCCTCGATCGGCTCGGCGAGGCGCTCGGGCGGCAGCTCCGAGGTCTCGGCGACCTCGACGACCACCCCCAGCAGGCGGCGTGGCCCGAAAGGGACGCGGACGACGCTGCCGACGCCGAGCTCGGCCATCGCCTCGGGACGGCGGTAGTCGAAGGGGCCGCGCAGGGCGCGCGCGGTGGTCAGGGGCTCGACCCGGAGAATCGCCATCTGGACGAGGTTATGGGGGGACGGGGATGCTCTGGCTTGCTGCCGAGCCAGGTCATATGCTGGCGGCCGTGAGCCTCAACCTCCACCCCGGCGAGCAGGTGATCTTCCAGGGTCACCCCTCCTGGCGAGCGATCCTCGGCTTCTACCTGAAAGGGGTCGTGGTCGCGGTCGTCCTCGGGGTGATCGCGAAGCTGGTCGACGGCGACGGGACGGCCTTCCTGGTGATCCTCGTCGTGCTCGCCCTGACCGTCCTGATCGGCTTCGTCAAACGGGTGGCGACGACCTACACGATCACCAACCGCCGCCTCAACATCAAGCGCGGGATCGTCTCCCGGGAGATCCAGGAGACGAGACTGGAGCGGGTCCAGAACGTCAACTACAGCCAGAGCGTCTACCAGCGGCTGATGCAGATCGGGGACGTCGACTTCGACACCGCCGCCACCGACGACTACAACTTCGTCTTCTACGGGGTGGCCGATCCCGGCGAGGTGGTCGAAGCGGTGGACAAAGCGACCGGCGTCGCCTCCGCGGGCACGCACGGGCTGGGCGAGCCGCAGCCGCCCGCCCCCTGAGGGGCGAGCAGGCCCCTCAAGCGACGAGATCGGCGGAGCGACCGCCGCCGCGCATGACCCCGAGCGCGGCGCCGATCCCGGCGGCAAGGGCGATCAACGTGACGAGGATCGATTCCGCGAACGGCATCCGGCGCCCCGCGGACGCCTTACGAGCCTCGCCGCGCAAGCGACCCGGAAGCGTCTCCAGCGCCCAGCGAGCCACCTTCTTCCGCCCTGCCCCGGTCAGTCGCGAGCGCTGGTAGCCGTAGGAGGAGCGGGCGCTGTGGAAGGCGTTGAAGATCGACCAGAGGTAGCCATGGTCCTGGTAGTGATCGACGACGATCCTCTCGTCGGCGACGATGCCGCCGGCGGCGAAAAGTCCCGGGATCAACTCGGCCTCCATCCAGCCGGGTGACTTCGCGGTGACCCCCTCGAGCGCCGAGCGCTTGAACGAGAGCGTCGAGCACGGCGGCGGGCGATGGCCGGGAAGCGCGGGCATCGGCGGCTGCCAGGGCGCCGCGAAGGCGAGGAAGTTCGCCCGCCCGGAGAGCGTGTCGTCGGTGGCGTTGACGAGGCAGCCCGCCACCGCCGGGGCCCCCGGGTTCTCCCGGTGGGCCCTGATCACCGCCTCCCACCACTCCGGCCGCGGCACCGCGTGGTCCTCGCCGATCGCGACCACGTCCCCCCGCGCCTCTTCAAGCCCGCGCTGGTGCAGGGCCAGCATGTCGGGCACCGGCATCCGCACCAGGCGCACCTCCTCGGCGGGGAAGTCAGCCTCGCTGACGTCGCCGACGACGACGACCTCGGCGCCGACGGCGCGCGCAGCCGGCGCCATCCCCGCGATCAGCTCGGCGACCTCGGCGAAACCCTCCCGCGCCGGCACCACCACCGAGAGCGGCGGCGCCTCACGCTCGCTCATCTAGGTCCCTCAGGCAGCAGGTACCGCTATGCCCGCGGCGTCACGCAGGGCGTCGGCGCGGTCGGTCTTCTCCCAGGTGAAGTCGCCGTCGCCGCGGCCGAAGTGGCCGTAGGCGGCGGTCTTCTGGAAGATCGGGCGGTGGAGGCTGAGGTAATCGCGGAAGGCGCCGGGGCGCATGTCGAACTCGGCCTCGACCAGCTGCGAGATCTTCGCGTCGGGCAGCTTGCCGGTGCCGAAGGTCTCGACCATCAGCGAGACCGGGTGGGCGACGCCGATCGCGTAGGCGACCTGGACCTCGCAGCGCTGCGCGAGGCCGGCGGCGACGACGTTCTTCGCCACGTAGCGGGCGGCGTAGGCGGCCGAGCGGTCGACCTTGGACGGATCCTTGCCGGAGAAGGCGCCGCCGCCGTGGCGGGCCATGCCGCCGTAGGTGTCGACGATGATCTTGCGGCCGGTGAGGCCGGCGTCGCCGACCGGGCCGCCGATCACGAACTTGCCGGTCGGGTTGACGAGGAACTCGCCCTGGAGCTCGCTCTCGTCGAAGCGGCCGGGAACCTCCGCCTGGAGGACCGGGAGGACGACGTTCTCCCACAGCTCTGGTTTGATCTGGCTCTGGGAATCGACCCCCTCGTCGTGCTGGGTGGAGATCAGGAGCTTTTCGACAGCGACGGGGCGGCCGTCGGCGTAGCGGACGGTGACCTGGGTCTTGCCGTCGGGGCCGAGGTAGCCCATCGTCCCGTCCTTGCGGACGGTCGCCAGCTGTTCGGCGAGCCGGTGGGCGAGATGGATCGGCATCGGCATCAGCGCCTCGGTCTCGTCGCTGGCGTAGCCGAACATCATCCCCTGGTCGCCCGCGCCGGCGACGTCGAGCTCGTCGTCGTCGGAGGGGTCGACTTTGGTCTCGTAGGCCTGGTCGACGCCCTGGGCGATGTCGGGCGACTGCTCGTCGATCGAGACGATCACCGAGATGTGGTCGCAGTCGTAGCCGTAGCCGCCGCCCTGGTAGCCGATGTCGCGCACGGTCTCGCGGACGATCTCCGGGACGTTGAGGTGGACGCTGGTGGAGATCTCCCCCGAGACCACCGCCATGCCGGTGTTGACGAGGGTCTCGCAGGCAACGCGGCCGCCCGGGTCCTCGCCCATGATCGCGTCGAGGACGCCGTCGGAGATCTGGTCCGCGACCTTGTCCGGATGGCCCTCGGTGACTGACTCCGACGTGAAGAGGTACTCGCCCTCGGCGAGCGGCTTGGAAGTAGGCATGGCGGAAGCCTAGAGAATCCTGTGCGGTGCCGGCGGGATCACTCCGCGCGCCCCCTGTAGCCCGTGCGCGGCACGAAGTCGATCACCAGCGGAACCCCCTCGAGCTCGTAGGTCTCGCGCATCCGGTTCTCCAGGTGGTAGGCCCAGTCGCGGCTGATCAGCTTGCGGTCGTTGACCTGGATCGCGATCCGCGCCGGCCGCTCGCCCACCTGGGCGGCGTAGAGGAGGCGCAGGCGGCGGCCGCGTTTGGCCGGCGGCGGCGTCTTCGCGACGACGTCGCTGACGAAGCGGTTCAGCTCCGAGGTCGGGATCCGCTCGGCGGCCTTGTCGGCCAGTTGCAGCGCCCGCGGCAGCAGCGTCCCGACGTTGCGGCCGCGCTGCGCCGAAACGGTGATCACAGCGGGACGCAGCCGCAGCTTGCGCTCCACCCGCGCCCGCGCGTCGTCGATGTCGGTCTCGGTGATGTCCCACTTGTTCATCGCCAGCAGGACCGCGCAGCCGGCCTTCATCGCCAGCTCGGCCACCCGCAGGTCCTCGGCGGTGACGCCCTCGGAGGCGTCGCAGACGACGATCGCGACGTCGGCGCGCTCGACCGCCCGTTCGGAGCGCAGCTGGGCGTAGTAGTCGACGGTGCCGGCGACCTTGGAGCGGCGCCGCAGGCCGGCGGTGTCGACGAGGACGACCCGGCGCCCGTCGACCTCGAGCTCGGTGTCGATCGCGTCGCGGGTGGTGCCGGCAACGTCGGAGACGATCACCCGGTCGGAGCCGAGGAAGGCGTTGACGAGCGAGGACTTGCCGACGTTCGGCCGGCCGATCACGGCGACGCGGACGGCGTCGTCGTCCTCGGCCTGCGGCTCGCGGTCGCCGAGGGCGGCGACGATCGCGTCGAGCAGGTCGCCGGTGCCGAGGCCGTGGGTGGAGGAGACCGGCAGCGGATCGCCGAGCCCGAGCGCGTGGAACTCGGCGGCGATCGCGTAGTCGTCGGCGCGATCGGCCTTGTTGACGACGACGAGGACGGGGACGTCGCCGCCCCGCAGCGTCTTCGCCAGCTCGGTGTCGCCGGCGCGCAGGCCGGCGCGGCCGTCGACGACCAGCAGGATCGCGTCGGCTTCGGCGATCGCCAGCCGCGCCTGCGCCTGCACGTCGCGCGCCAGCTCCGCCTCGTCGCCGAGGTCGATGCCGCCGGTGTCGACCAGCTCGAAGGCGACGCCGTTCCACTCGGTGGCGAGCCGCTTGCGGTCGCGGGTGACGCCGGGCTCCGGAGAGGTGACCGCCTCGCGACCGCCGACCAGCCGGTTGACGAGGGTGCTCTTGCCGACGTTGGGGAAGCCGACGACGGCGACGGTGGCACTCATTTGCGCCCCACCAAACCTCTCTCGCGGGTCATCTCCACGATTCGTCCAACCACCTCTTCCAAACTCAGTGATGAGGTGTCCAGCTCGACCGCGTCATCGGCGGGGCGCAGAGCCCCGTGCTCGCGCTCGGTGTCGCGGGCGTCGCGGCCGCGCTGGGCCTCCAGCACCGCCTCCACGTCCTCCCCGGTCTCGGCCGCGCGGCGGCGCGCCCGCTCCTCGTCGGAGGCGGTGAGGAAGATCTTCAGCGGCGACTCGGGGCTGACGACGGTGCCGATGTCGCGCCCCTCGGCGACGTAGCGGCCGGCGGCGATCAGCTGGCGCTGGCGCTTGACCATCGCCTCTCGCACCCGCGGGTGGACCGAGACGCGGGAGGCGGCGGCGGTGACTTCGGGGGTGCGGATCTCGTCGCTGACGTCGCGGGCGCCGAGCAGCACCCGGCGACCGTCGAAGCCGATCTCCAAGCCCTCCGCCAGCTCGCCGAGCGCCTCGCCGTCCTCGAGGCCGTTGCCGCTCTCCAGCGCCGCCAGCGCCACGCAGCGGTACATCGCCCCCGAGTCGAGGTAGGTGAAGCCGATCTCCGCCGCGACGGCGCGGGCGACCGTGGACTTGCCGGCCCCGGCGGGCCCGTCGATCGCGATCACCATGGCCGGGAGGGTATGTACTTGACGAAGGTCAGCGGCTCATCAGCGAGGCGAGGTCGGCCTCGAAGCCGGGATAGCTGACGGCCGCCGCGTCCATCCCGACCACCTCGACCCCCTCATTGGAGGCGAGGCCGGCGACTGCGCCCAGCATCGCGATCCGGTGGTCGCCGTGGGAGTTGATCGCGCCGCCGCGCAATCCCCCCGTCCCCTCGATCACCATCCCGTCCTCGGTCGGGTGGACGAGGCCGCCAAGCGCCCGCAGCGCCTCGGTCACGGTCGCGATCCGGTCCGACTCCTTGCGGCGCAGCTCCTCGGCGTCGCGGATCGTCGTCGTCCCCTCCGCAAAGCAGGCGGCAAGCGCGACCAGCGGCAGCTCGTCGATCGCCAGGGGGATCTCGGCGCCGCCGACCTCGGTGCCGCGCAACGGCGCCGAGCGGATCCGCAGGCGGGCGATCGGTTCGCCCTCCACGGGTTCCTCCTCCCGTTCGATCTCGGCCCCCATCCGTTCGAGGATCGTCAGCAAGCCGGTGCGGGTGGGGTTGACGCCGATCCCTTCGAGCGCCACCTCGCTGCCCTCGACCAGCAGCGCCGCGACGACGAAGAAGGCGGCGGAGGAGATGTCGGCGGGAACCAGGATCGTCCCCCACTCGAGCCGCTCCGCAGGCCGCAGCACGACGGTGTCGCCATCGCGCTCGATCGCGGCGCCGGCAGCGGCCAGCATCCGCTCGGTGTGGTCGCGGCTCGGCAGCGGCTCGACCACTCGCGTCTCCCCCTCGGCGAGCAGGCCTGCGAAGAGGAGGCAGGACTTGACCTGGGCGCTGGCGATCGGCATCTCGTAGGTGATGCCGCGCAGCGGCGCGCCCTCGACATCCAGCGGCGGCAGGCGGTCCTCCCGGCAGCTCAGCCGCGCCCCCATCTCCCGCAGGGGGACGGCGATCCGGTCGACGGGCCGGCGCCGGATCGAATCGTCTCCGTCGAGGAGCCATCTGCCCTCCTCCTGCCCCGCCAGCCACCCCGGCAGCAGCCGCAGCAGGGTGCCGGCGTTGCCGACGTCGATCGTCGCCGGCCGAGGACCGCGCAGTCCCACGCCCCGGATGCGCACCCCCAAGCTCGGCGCCACCCGTAGCTGGTCGCGGGGAAGCCCTTCCGGCCCCGGGGGCACGGCCGTCCAAGAAGCCTGGGGCACGATGGCCACTTCAGCCCCGAGCGCGGCCGCCGCCGCCAGGGTCGAGCGCGTGTCGGCGGCGTCGAGAAACGCCGTGATCTCGGTCTCCCCCTCCCCCATCGCCGCGATCAGCGCGGCGCGGTGCGAGATCGACTTGTCGGAAGGCGGTCGCAGCCAGCCGCGCAGGGGCCCGGAGGGATCGAAGCGGGTCATCGGCGCGAGCTTATTCGGCGCTGTCGAACACCGACACCGTGTGGCCGAGCTCGCGCACCAGCTGCTCCGCCTTCGCCGCCTGCTCGGCGCCGGAGACCCAGAGCGAGACGGCGCCGGACGTCATGTCGGGCGCCGGGTGCAGCGCCATGTCCTCGATGTTGACCCCCGCCTCGCCCAGCGCCAGCGCCAGCTCGGCGATCGTGCCGGGCTTGTTGGTGACGACGATCCGCAGCTCGCGCAGCGGACCGCTCTCCGCTTCGGACTCGAGCAGGCAGTTGCGGTCCTCGCCCGCCTTCGCGTGCCAGGTCGCCAGCGCCTCGCGGTCGCCGGCGCGGATCAGCTCCGCCGCCTCGCGCAGCCGCTCGGCGACCGAGTCGACCGAGGCGGCGACCGCCTCGCGGTTGCTGGCGAAGATGTCGGCCCAGACCACCGGGTTGGAGCCGGCGACGCGGGTGGCGTCGCGGAAGCTCGGCCCGACGTCGGGCAGCCGATCGGTTCCCTGCGTCAGCGACTCCGCCGCCTCGGATGCGAGGACGTTGGCGAGCACGTGCGGCAGGTGGCTGACCGCCGCCATCAGCCGGTCATGGCCCTGCGGGTCGATCGCCTGCGGGCGCGCGCCCAGGGCCGCGACCGCCCGCTGCAGGCGGTCGTAGAGGAGGCCGCTGGAGCGCTCTGTCGGGGTCAGGTACCAGCGCGCGCCCTCGAACAGGTCGGCGCGGGCGTTCTCGACCCCGGCCGTCTCCGCCCCGGCCAGCGGGTGGCCGCCGATGAAGCGCTCGTCGCCGCCCACCGCCTCGACCAGCTCTCCCTTGGTCGAACCGACGTCGGTAACCGCGGTCTCCGGGCCGCTCGCCGCCAGGGCCTGGCGCGCCTGGTCCGGCAGGACCGCCACCGGGCCGGCGCAGAAGACCAGGTCGGCTCCCTCGCAGGCCTCGGCGACCGAGCCGGCGCCGCGGTCGATCGCGCCCAGCTCGACCGCGCGCTGCAGCCGCTCGGGGCTGCGCCCCCAGCCGACCACCTCGGCCTCCAGCCGCCGCCGCGCGGCGAGCCCGATCGAGCCTCCGATCAGGCCCACCCCGAGGACGGCGATCTTCATGCGGACGGGGTCGCCCTCATGAACCGCGCCGCGCCTCCACTGCGGAAGCGAACCGTTCCAGCACGGAGACGGTGTCCTCCCAGTCGATGCAGGCGTCGGTGATCGACTGCCCGTAGGTCAGCTCCTCGCCGGGAACCAGGTTCTGGCGACCCTCGACCAGGAACGACTCCAGCATCACCCCGACGATCGCCTTGTTGCCGTCGGCAACCTGGTCGGCGATGTCGCCCGCGGCGAAGAACTGCTTTTCCGGGTCCTTGCCGCTGTTGTCGTGGGAGGCGTCGATCACCAGCCGCTCCGGCTGCCCGGCGACGCCGAGCGTGACCAGCGCGTCTTCGACCTCGGGCGGGTTGTAGTTCGGCATCCCGTGGCCGCCGCGGAGGATGATGTGGCAATCGGGGTTGCCGGTCGTGTGCAGGATCGCCGGCATGCCGGCGTCGTCGATCCCGGCGAACGCGTGCGAGGCCGCCGCCGCCCGCACCGCGTCGACCGCGATCTGGATGTTGCCGTCGGTCCGGTTCTTGAACCCGATCGGCATCGAGAGGCCGGACGCGAGCTGCCGGTGCGTCTGGCTCTCCGAGGTGCGCGCCCCGATCGCTCCCCAGGCGACCGCGTCGGCGATGTACTGCGGCGTGATCGGGTCGAGGAACTCGCAGCCGATCGGCAGCCCGGTGTCCAGCACTTCCAGCAGCAGTTTGCGGGCGATCCGCAGGCCGGCGTTGACGTCGGCGCTTTCGTCGAGGTGCGGATCGTTGATCAGCCCCTTCCAGCCGGTCGTCGTCCGCGGCTTCTCGAAGTAGACGCGCATCACCACCAGCAGCTCCTCGCGCAGCGCCCGCGCCGTCGCGCTCAGCTTCGTCGCGTACTCCATCGCCGCTTTCGGGTCGTGGACGCTGCACGGCCCGACCACGACCATCAGCCGCGAGTCCTTCCCCTGCAGGACGTCGCGCACTTCTTCGCGGCCCTTGATCACGCCCTTCGCCCGCTCCTCGCCCAGCGCCAGCTCCTCCAGCAGCTGCCCAGGCGGGGCCAGCTCGACGACTTTCCCGATCCGCTGATCGCGAACGCCGTCTCGTTTCGCCCTCTCCATCCCGATGAACATTTTGCCTTTGCCTTTCTCCAAACCCAAGAAATCCTACTTTCTGGTCGCTCGCTGCCGGGTTGGCCGGCGCGCACGCGACGCGTACATAGAAACGGCGCCCGGCCGGAAGATCTGAGTCTTCGGGCGGCACACCGCCGCCAGGCCGAACGCCTAGCTAAATCGCCAATAGGTGAGGTAGCCGCGCGCGACGGCGCTGGCTGGGGTGCCGGTCGCGGATGTCAGTTTTTCCAACCTCACCTTGCAGGAGGTTTTATCACGGGCCCGCTTTTAGTCAAGTAATTCCGACAGGCCGCGCAGGAAGCGCCCGTTCTCCTCTGGCGTGCCGTAGCTGACGCGGATGTGACCGGGGCCGCCAAGGGCCTTGCCGGGGCGGACGGCGATCTCGCGCTCGGCGAGGCCGGCGATCACCGCGGCTTCGTCGGCGTCGCCGAGGTCGACCCAGGAGAAGTTGGCGTGGGAGTCGGAGGTGCGGAGGCCGAGCTCGCGCAGGCCCTCCTCGACGGTGAGGCGGGCGGCGATCGTGCTCTCGACCCGGCGCAGGACGTCGTCCTGGTGGCGGATCGCCTCCGCCCCGGCCGCCTGGGCGAGGGCGTTGACGCTGAACGGCTGGCGGACGGCGTCGACGGCGGCGCGGAACTTCGGCGAGCCGATCGCGTAGCCGACCCGCAGCCCGGCGAGGCCGTAGCACTTGCTGAAGGTGCGGAGGACGACGAGATTGGGGAAGTCCTCGAGCAGGTCGAGGTTGGCGTCGGGGTCGTCGTGGGTCTGGAACTCGACGTAGGCCTC
>JALYWY010000021.1 GCA_030852475.1 Actinomycetota bacterium
GTTCGACCGGGTTCTCGGCGGTGACGACGACGCTGGTCCCCTTCAGCGACTCGCTGAAGATTTCGTCGAAGGCGGCGAAGATCGTGTCGGTGAGGACGTAGGAGCCGGCGACGAAGGCGACGCCGAGAAAGACGGCGAAGGTCGTCAGCAGGGCCCGGACCTTGCGGGCCCAGAGGCTCTTGAGGCCGAGGCTAGTCAAACCGCTTCTGCAGCTCGATCACTTCCTCGGTCGAGCCGGGGGCGGCGTCGCCGACGATCCGGCCGTCCTTGAGGGTGATCAGGCGGTCGGCGTGGGCGGCGGCGGCCGGGTCGTGGGTGACCATCACCACCGTCTGGCCGAACTCGTCGACCGCCTGGCGCAGCAGCTTCAGGACGTCGGCGCTGGCCTTCGAGTCGAGGTTGCCGGTCGGCTCGTCGGCGAAGACGACAGCCGGTTTGCTGACCAGCGCCCGGGCGACGGCGACCCGCTGCTGCTGCCCGCCGGAGAGCTCGGCGGGACGGTGCTTGCGCCGGTCCTCGAGCCCGACGGTGCGAACCAGCTGGTCGACCCACTGCCGGTCGGGCTTGCGGCCGGCGATCGAGAGCGGCAGGACCAGGTTCTCCTCCGCGGTCAGGACCGGCAGGAGGTTGAAGAACTGGAAGACGAAGCCGAGCTTGTCGCGGCGCAGCTGGGTCAGCTCGCCGTCGTCGAGGTGGGTGATGTCGACACCGTCGAGCTCGACCGTGCCCGAGGTTGGCTTGTCGAGGCCGGCGAGGATGTGCATCAGGGTCGACTTGCCGGACCCCGAGGGACCCATGATGGCGGTGAAGCGGTCGCGCTCGAAGCCGGTGCTGACACCCGCCAGGGCATCGACGGCGGCATCTCCCTCGCCGTAGCGGCGGTGGAGATCGGTGGCGACCACGACTGGTCCGTTGGCGCTCACTGCCGGGCACGGTATCGAGATGGCCCGTTGATGATCATCTAGCCTGCGGCCGTGCCCCTCGCCGACCGCTTCGACGGATTCCTGATCGACCTCGACGGGGTCGTCTGGATCGGCCGCGAGCCGGTTCCGGGGTCGGCGGAGACGCTGCGGGCGCTCCTGGAGGCCAGCAAGCGGATCGTCTTCGTCACCAACAACCCGGGGAAGCTCCCGGCCGCCTACGCCGAGCGGTTGCGGGAGCTGGGCGTCGAGGTCGGCCCCGAGCGGATCGTCACCGCGGGGATGGTGGCGGCGCGGCTCGCGGGCGAAGCGGCGGACGGTGGCGGCGCCTTCGTGATCGGCGCCCCGGCGCTGAAGGAGATGGTCGCCGCGACCGGCGCCCGCCTGCTGGAAGGCGAGGCCGCCTGGGAGGCGGACGTGGTCGTCGTCTCCGGCCACCGCGGCTTCGATTACGCCGAGCTGCTGGCGGCGAAGCGGGCGCTGGACGGGGGCGCCGCCCTGGTCGCCACCAGCCACGACCCGACGATGCCGTATCCGGGTGGCGAGGTGCCGGGGACCGGCGCGATCCTGGCCGCGGTCGAGACCGCCTCCGGTCGGCGCGCCGAGATCGCCGGCAAGCCCGAGCGGCACCTGTTCGAGATGGCGATCGAGGCGATCGGCGGCGAGGGAAGGCTGGCGATGGTCGGCGATCGCATCACCTCCGACGTCGACGGAGGTCGGGCCGCCGGCCTGGAGACGGTCCTCGTCCTCAGCGGCACCACCTCGCGGGAGGAAGCGGAGGCCGCCGACCCCGCGCCCGGCCACGTCGTCGAGAACCTCAGCTCCCTGCTGGCGTGAACGCCACCGCCGCACCCGCCCCGCCCCGGGACCAGCGGACCGGGCTCAGCTTCGCCGGGGTCTTCGTCGCCACCTTCTGCGGCCTGGTCGCCGTCGGCTCGGTCCTGCCGGTGCTGCCGCGCTACATCCACGGCCCCCTCGGCTCCGGTGACCTCGCCGTCGGGGTGGTGATCGGCGCCTACGCGGTGACGGGGCTGCTGCTGCGGCCGGTGGCGGGCCGAATCGCCGATACCCGCGGGCGAAAGCTGACGGTGCTGGTGGGAGCGGCGCTGGTGGCCCTGAGCGGCCTGCTCTACCTGCCGAGCCTCGGCATCGCCGGCCTGATCGTCGCCCGCCTCATCCTCGGCGCCGGCGAGGGCGCCGTCTACACCGCCGGCTCGGCCTGGATCGTCGACCTGGCCCCGGACGCGCGCCGGGGCCAGGTGCTCGGCCTCTACGGCCTCGCCGTCTGGGGCGGGCTCGGCGTCGGGCCGCTGCTCGGCGAGCTGCTGCTCGATCTCGGCGGCTACACCGCGGTCTGGATCGTCGCCGCAGCGCTGCCCGCGGTGGGCGCGCTGTTCGCCCTCGCCGCGCGCGATCCCTTCGTCCCCCTCAAGCACGCCGAGCCCCACCCGCTGATCGCACCGGAGGCGGTGGGACCGGGCTTCGCGATCGCCCTTGCCTCGATCGGCTACGCGGCGATCGCCACCTTCATCGTCCTCCACCTGGAAGCACGCGGGATCGGCCACGGCGCCACCGTCTTCGCGGCGTTCGCGGCGATGCTGGTGCTGACGCGCCTCGTCCTCGGCCACCTGCCCGACCGGGTGGGCGCGGCGCCGGTGGCGATCGTCGCCACCCTGGGTGAGGCGGCGGGACTGGCGCTGATCGCGGTGGCGCACTCGCTGCCGGTGGCGATCGCCGGCGGCTTGGCGATGGGCGCTGCCTTCTCGTTGCTCAACCCGGCGCTGATGCTGATCGCCCTCGGGCGCGTCTCGCAACAGGCCCGCGGCGCGGCGATGGGCACCTACACCGCCTTCTTCGACGCCGGGGTCGGGATCGGCGCCCCGCTCGCGGGGCTGGTCGCCGCCCTCGCCGGCTACGAGTCCGCCTTCTTCTTCGCCGCCGCGGTCTGCGTCGCCGCGGCGCTGCTGGTCCTCTTCCAGCTGCGGCCGAGCGAGGCGAGGCGCCTCTAGCGTTCGCTGATCAGCAGCGTCTGCAGCCCGCGGCCGATCCGGCCGTGCTCGTCGAGCAGCACCGACTCGGCGGTCCCGACCCCCTTCGGCTGCGGCAGCGTCACCGCGTCCACGCAGATCCACTCCCCTTTCGGCATCCGCTCCAGGTGGACGGTCAGGTCGACGTTGATGAAGAGGTAGCGGCGGAAGTCGAGCGAGGCGCTGACGCCGTTGCCGACGTCGGCGACGACCAGCGTCCGCTGCAGCGGCGTCGTCTCCTCCCCCGCGACCAGCGGCTGGCGCATCCGCAGCCAAACGGTCGCCGGACCGGGCTCGGTGAAGCCGCCGGCGACGAAACGGACCTCCATCGCCGAGTGGTAGCCGTGCTCCTGCCCGGTTGGGAAGAAATCGCTCTCCTCGGCCTCCTCCGGCGGCGGCGGGACCGTGGCGCCGACGACCGCCTCGGCCGGGATCTCGACCGTTGCGGTGCGGATCCGCCAGGCCCGCGCCCGCATCAGCACCTCGCCCTCGGCGTCGCTCAGCTCCGCCTCGACCAGCTGCACCCGCCGACCCGGCCGCACCACCCGCGCCTCCACCCGCACCGGCGCGATCGGGACCGAACGGAGGATCTCGAAGGTGACCCGGCCGACCTGGAACTCGTCGGTCTCGGGCAGCCGCTCGATCGCGTAGCCGAGCAGAGCCGCGGGCGGCCCGGCGTGCTGGGCGCCCGGGTCCCAAGGGCCGCGAGTCAGCTCGGTGGCGCGGAAGAGGTCGCCGTCAGGCTCGTAGAAGGCGTCGAGCACGCCGGCACTTCTAACAGTTGCGGCTGCCGAACTGCTGGGTCCAGACGTGGGCGCCGCTGTTGCCTTCGAGCGTCCCCACCTGGAGGCCGATCCCGATGTCCTCGTAGGGCCCGAGGATGTTGCGGCGGTGACCGGAGGAGTTCATCCACATCCGGAAGATCGAGCGCGGGGTCGCGAAGCTGCCGCTGCCGTAGGCGATGTTCTCCGCCATCCGGCACCCCTTGTAGCCGGAACGCTTGATCCAGTAGGTGAAGTCACGGCCGCAGGCTTCGTGGCTGAATTCGTCGCAGCGGAGGATGTCGCCCGACTTGCGCGCCGCGGCCCGAGCCAGCGAAGGGGGGGCGGCGAAGGGGTCGAGGCCGCGCTGCTTGCGCGCCTGGTTGACGAGGCAGAGCATCGTCTTCTCCTGCGCGGTGGCGCCGGCGTCCGCGTCGTCTTGCCCAGGGCAGGGCGCGGCCGTGGCCGGCGAGGCCGACATCAGCACCAGCGCGACGAAAGCCAGTAACGGCAAGGCGGTGATTCCCCTGTGTCCCATAAAGCCAGTGATATCAGGGGCGTACCCTCTAATTAAGAGAAAGGAGCGAAATGGCAACGAAAGTCCAGAAATCTGAGCAGGAGTGGCGCGAGCAGCTCACCCCGGAGCAGTTCGAGGTCACCCGCAAGGCCGGCACCGAGCGGGCCTTCACCGGCCCCTACTGGGACGAGAAGGCGGAAGGGATGTACCGCTGCGTCTGCTGCGGCACCGAGCTCTTCTCCTCCGACACCAAGTTCGACTCCGGCACCGGCTGGCCCAGCTTCACCGAGCCGGCCAACCTCGAGCACGTCGAGCTGCGTCCGGACAACAGCCTCTTCATGCGCCGCACCGAGGTCGTCTGCAAGCACTGCGACGCCCACCTCGGCCACGTCTTCGACGACGGTCCCGCCGACCAGGGCGGCAAGCGCTACTGCATCAACGGCTGCGCGCTGACCCTCGAGAAGAAGGAGTAGGCGCTACGTGGGCGCGCAGCGCCCACGCGCTTAGAGCGAGCCGCCGCCGGCGCCGAGGTAGCTGAACCGCACCGCCAGCGCCACCGCCTCGGTACGGGTGTCGACCTCTAGCTTGGCGATCGCGTTGCGGACGTGGGTGTGGACGGTCGCCGGGCTGAGCTGCAGCCGATCGGCGATTTCTTTCACCCGCAGTCCCTCGGCCAGCAGCTCGAGGATCTGGCGCTCGCGCGGCGAGAGCTCGAGCAGCTTCTCGACCTCGGAAGGCTTGCCGCCGGCGAAGTCGCCGCCGAGGAAGGTGCCGCCCCCGGTCACCGCTTTCACCGCTTTGGCGATGTCCTCGGCCGGCGCCGACTTCAGCACGTAGCCGGAGGCGCCGGCGCGGAGGGCCAGCGCCAGCAGGTCCGGCTGGGCGTGGGCGGTGAAGATGATCACCTTCGTCCGCGGCCGCACTTTGAGGACCTCCTTGGTCGCCTCGATCCCGTCGCGCTTGGGCATCTCGACGTCGATGATGAGGACGTCGGGTTCCAGTTCTTTGACGACGTTGACGACGTCGCGGCCGTTACCGGCCTCGCCGACGATCTCGACGACGCTGGAGTTCGCCATGCGCGCCTTGATCGCCTCGCGGACGATCTCGTGGTCATCGCAGAGCACAACTCGTTTCGCCTCGCGGACGCCCGTGCTCATCGTGGCGCGATTCTTTCAGGCGCCCCGTACGGATGCAAAGAATTGGGTAGCGTGAAACTCCCGTCGCTCTCCTGCCGGTTCTCGATCAGGGCGATGATCGTGCGACCGACGGCGCAGGCGGTGCCGTTGAGCGTGTGCAGCACCTGCGGCGCCTCCCCCTCCGCGGGGCGATAGCGGGCGCCGAGGCGACGGGCCTGGTAGTCGGTCGTGTTCGAGCAGGAGGTGAGCTCGCGGTGGCGGCCCTGGCTCGGGATCCAGGCCTCGCAGTCGTACTTCTTCGCGGCGGGAGCGCCGAGGTCGCCGACGGCGACGTTGACGACGCGGTAGGGAATCTCGAGCTCGGTGAGGATCCGCTCCTCGATCGCGAGCAGGCGCTCGTGCTCCTCGCGCGACTGGTCTGGTTCGACGAACGAGAACATCTCGACCTTGTCGAACTGGTGGACGCGGAAGATACCGCGGGTGTCGCGCCCGGCGGCCCCCGCCTCGCGGCGGAAGCAGGTCGAGAAGGCGCAGTAGCGGAGCGGCAGCGAGCCGGCGTCGAGAATCTGATCGGCGTGCAGCCCGGCCAGGCCGACCTCGGAGGTGCCGGTGAGGAAGAGCTCGTCCTTGGGGACTTCGTAGATCTGGTCGCGGTCGCCGGGGAGGAAGCCGGTCCCCTCCAGCGCCTCTTCGCGGACCAGCACCGGCGGCACGACCGGCTCGTGGCCCTCGCCCCGGACCAGCTCGATCGCGAAGCGGACCAGCGCCAGCTCGAGCAGGACCAGGTCGCCCTTGAGGTAGGCGAAGCGAGAGCCGGAGAGCTTCGCCGCCGCCTCCATCTCGATCAGGTCGAGCTCGGTCCCGATCTCCAGGTGGTCGCGCGGCTCGAAGTCGAACTCGGGCCGCTCGCCGACCTCGCGCAGGACGACCGCGTCCTCCTCGGTCATCCCTTCCGGCGCGTCGGGGTCGGGGAGGTTGGGAAGCGTCAGGGCCAGCTCGTCGAGCTTGGCCTCGACCTGCTCCAGCTCCTCTTTGCCGGACTCGATCCGCTCCTTCAGGCTCCCCACCGCCTCCATCAGCTGCTCGGCCTCGGCCTCTTCCCCCGCCTGTTTCTTCTCGCCGATCTGCTTCGAGAGCGTCTTGCGCTCGGCCTGGGCGTTCTCGACTTCGGGCAGCAGCTCGCGGCGGCGGGCATCGAGAGCGAGCAGCTCGTCGACCTGCTCGGCCGCGCCGCGCCGCGCCAGCGCGGCTTTGAACCGCTCGGGATCAGAGCGGATCGCCTTCAGGTCCAGCATGGCTGTCCCCCGCTAAGGAGTTTCGCCGGTTTCGGTTTCGCCCTCTTCGCTGGGCCGCGGCGCCTCTTCGGCTTCCGAGCCGGCGTACTTGGCGACGAATTTGGCGACCGCTTTGGCTTCCTCGCCGACGACGATGTTCTGGGGCATGATCGCGCCCGAGAAGCCGCCGTTCTGGATCGCGAAGAGGGCGTCGTCATAGGTCTCGACCCGCTGGTCGAGGTTCGGTCCCTGGGTCCGCTCGCCGCGGTTGCCGCTCCCCTGCGCGCCGGCGGCGCTCAGCGTGTGGCAGCCGGCGCAGTGGTTGGCGAACAGAACGGCGCCATCGTGATCTTCCTTGTCGACGGAGATCCCCTCTTCGCCGAAGCCGCAAGCCGAGAGGCCGAGGGCGGCGGCGATCATTCCGATGATCAGCAGTGGGCGCATGCGGCGGGCATCATATTGTCTGGAGCCGATCTCGCTCTTTGACGATGTCCGCGCCCGACCCAGACAGCTTCCGCGCCGCCATGGCCGGGCTCCCGACCGGGGTCACGATCGTCAGCGCCCGCGGCCCCGACGGACCGGCCGGCGCCACTGCCAACGCGGTCTCCTCGCTCTCGATCGAGCCGATGATGATGCTCGCCTGCCTCGACCGCGGCTCCCGCACCCTGCTCGCCGTCCAGGCCGCCGACAGCTTCGGCATCAGCGTCCTCCACGCCGGCCAGGAGCCGATCGCCCGCGCCTTCGCCACCAAGGCGCCGGTGGCCGAGAAGTGGTCCGGCGTCGCCTGGAGCGAGCGCGCAGGCATCCCCGCCATCGACGACGCCCTGATCTGGATCGCCTGCGACCTCCGCGACGTGATCTCCGCCGGCGACCACGTGATCGTCACCGGCGAAGTGCGGGCGCTGGAGGCAAAAGAGGGCGACCCGCTCGTCTTCCACGCCGGCGAGTACCGCCCGCTGGACTAGCCAGGGAGCCCTCCGGAAAAACGAACCGGCAATAAGCCTCCTATAAGGAGGACAATTGCCGCCTCGATGACCGACTGGACGTTTGCGCAGAAGGCGTTGGTGGTGCTGGCGAGCCTGCAGCTGCTGTGGGCGACCGCCGGCTTCGTCGCCGAGCCGAGCTTCCAGATCGGGGCCGGCGCGCCGACCGAGAAGGTCCTCGGCGTCGACTTCAACGGCATCCACGCGCTGTCGGGCTTCCTCCTCTTCCTCCCCGCCTTCTACTTCGCCCGCCGCCCCGACTGGGCCTTTTACTACGACGTCTACGCGGCGGCGGCCCTGTACATCACCGGCATCTGGGCCTTCTTCGACGAACAGCCCGCCTGGGTCTTCGCCTTCCCCAGCAACGCAGCCGACGGGATCTTCCACCTCGCCACCGGCACGATGTTCGCTGTGCTCGCCACGGTCCAGGGGGCCGAAAACCGGTCTGCCCTCGGCTAGAGCTTCGGAATCGGCCTTCCGGCGCTGCGGACGGTCTCGATAGCGACCACGGCAACGCCCGGCGCGGCTCGTTTTTCAGACCGGCTCATGAAGAAGTTGATCGTCGCTATCTCAAAAATCAGGAGACTTGCGATGAAGCCCCAAGCAATGACGCTCGGATGCACGGCTAGCCACTCGAGAACACCGAAAAGCAGCCCACTCGCGATGAGCGCAGGCAACATGCGAAAGAACCGATCAAGCCACACTCCGACTTTCGAACCTACGGATTTACGCCCTTGCTCCGTGAGCTTCCAGGATCTTTGGCGAGAGACCGGAAGGCGGTGAGGATCGTGCCACGGGGAAACAAGGCCTCGTCGGCTTGCGAAATCGAACCAGCTAAAGGCGGTGGCCGGCGAAATTTGGCGAATGCCCGTCCGATTCGGTTTCGTCCGGAGGCGCTTCTCCTGGTTCAACCAACCCGCTAACTCCCTCGCCGTCAAAGCCCCCTGCGCTTCCAAGCCCTGCAGACACACATCGTCTAGATCTTTCAGGAACCGCCTGTACCTCCAGAGATCCATCGAGCTCGGCGCCCAAAACCCGCGGTACCTGACGCTGTAGACGATCGTTGCCCACAGGTTCTTCGGCTTCAGCAGCTCCCGAACTCCCCATCCTTCCCGGTCCCAAGGAGCGCGCACGTCCGCGAGCAGTGGCTCGTTCCTCTCCAACTGAGATCCCGCGCCTACAAGAGTCCGCTGGTCCCCGCGGCGCGTAGGCCGAGGAAGAGGATTACGCCGCAGCTGACGGCCATGATCCCCATCTCGCGGCGGACGATCGCGAGGGCGATCGTTTCCTTCTCGGGGGTGGGCAGGTTCTCGTAGTCGGTCTCGCCGATCTCGCGGTGGGCGGCGTCGGCGCGGGCGCCCTCGGCGATGAAGGAGACGACGAGGGGGAGGATCCCGTAGAGGTAGTGGAGGCCGTCGTCCTGCTCGTGGCCGATGGCGACGAGGAAGCCGCCGATCAGGGCCTGCGCGAAGACCGAAGCCTGGGCGGCGCGGAGCAGGTACCAGAACGGGATCGAGGGACGATCGCGGAACCAGGCGATGCCGCCGACGGCGAAGGCGGCGCCGTTGAGGGCGATCAGGATCACGCCCATCGCGATGTGCAGCCCGACCATCTCTAAATCCGCCTAAAGGGGTCGGGATTCGGCTTGCTGATGCGGAAAAGCACTATGTAGCAAGTTGTCACAATGTCGGTGTATAACAGCGCCTACGGCGGTTGATCCCGGGTATCTGAAGACCGCCGGCGACAACCCACCTCCCCGTGCTCAAGACCTACCTCCCGATCCTCGTCTTCGCCTTCCTCGGCCTCACGGTCGGCGGCATCTTCGCGATGCTCAACCACTTGCTCGGGCCGAAGAAGGCGGCGCGGCCGACCGCTGCGAGCCGTCGTCAGGGCGAGCCGTACGAGTCCGGGATCCCGGTCGAAGCGACCAAGGGGCTGCGCTTCGGCGTCACCTTCTACTTGATCGCGATGCTCTTCATCCTCTTCGACATCGAGGTGATCTTCCTCTATCCGGTCGGGGTGATCCTCAACGATGCCGACAGCCTCCTCGTCCTCGGCGAGATGGTCACCTTCGTCGTCCTCCTGCTCGTCGCCTTCGTCTACGTCTGGCGGAAGGGGGCCCTGGATTGGAGGTAGAGCGCCGCTCCCTGCGCGAGAAGCAGCTGGCGGCCCGCGACATGCTGCGCGGCGACCTCGAGGGCGAGGACCTCGAGCGCTACGTCGAAGAGCGCGTCGTGACGACCACCTTCGAGAAGGTCCAGAACTGGGCGCGAGCCAACTCGATCTTCCCGCTCACCTTCGGGCTCGCCTGCTGCGCGATCGAGGCGCCGATCTCGATCGTCACCGCCCGCTACGACCTCGCCCGCTTCGGCGCCGAGGCGCTGCGCGCGTCTCCGCGCCAGGCCGACCTGATCATCCTCTCGGGCCGGGTCTCGATCAAAATGGCGCCGGTCGTCCGCCGCCTCTACGACCAGATGCTGGAGCCGAAGTGGGTGATGGCGATGGGAGCCTGCTCCTCCTCGGCGGGGATGTTCGCCAACTACGCCGTCGTCCAGGGCGCCGACAAGTTCATGCCGGTCGACATCTACGTGCCCGGCTGCCCGCCGCGGCCGGAGGCGGTCCTCTACGGCTTCACCAAGCTGCAGCGCAAGATCATGGGCAGCCCCGACCAGAGCTGGCGGCGGCGCTACGACGCCTACGGCACCGAGGAGTGGGCGCGGGGCGGCCCCCGCAGCGAACCCAGCCCGGAGGCGGCGCGAGCCTACGAGGAAGCGCGCCGTTCGGTGGAAGCGCTGCGCGAAGAGACCGGGGAGCCCTCCCTTGCCTGACGCCCCCGGACTCGAGCTGATCCGGGGGGAAATCGAGCGCGACTGCCCCGGAGCCGTGCTGGCGACCTCCTACGACCGCGCCCAGGCTGCGCTGATCGTCGACCCCGAGCGCATCCTCGAGGTGCTGCGCTGGCTGAAGGAGCGGCCCGGCCACCGCTACGACTTCCTCTCCTCCCTCCACGCGGCGGACTACCTGCCGAACGAACCGCGCTTCGGCGTCCACTACGAGCTGATCAACCGCGACCGGGTCGAGCGCGTCCGCGTCAAAGCGATGCTGGCCGACCCGGGCGAGGAGCAGCTGCCGGAGATCGCCTCCTGCGTCGAGCTCTTCCCCACCGCCCACGCCCAGGAGCGCGAAGTCTTCGACTTCTTCGGGATCGTCTTCCGCGGCCACCCGAACCTGACCCGGATCCTGCTGCCCGACGACTACGTCGGCTGGCCGCAGCGGCGCGACTTCCCGATCGGCGGCGAGCCGGTCACCTTCACCTACTCGGAGGCTCGCTATGACTGAGCAGGTGATGGATCTCGATCGCGAGATCATGACCATCAACATCGGCCCGCACCACCCGGCTACCCATGGCGTCCTGCGCCTCGTCGTCGACCTCGAAGGCGAGATGGTGCGCGAGCTGCGGCCGGTGATCGGCTACGTCCACACCGGGATCGAAAAGTCCTGCGAGGACAAGAGCTACTGGAAGGTCATCCCCTTCGTCGAGCGGATGGACTACGTCTCCTACTTCTTCCAGATGGAGGCCTACTGCGGCGCGGTCGAGCGGCTGATCGACCTCGAGATCCCGCCCCGCGCCAAGTACC
>JALYWY010000193.1 GCA_030852475.1 Actinomycetota bacterium
GTGCCGGGGATCTTGATGAAGAGGTTGTCGCGACCGGCCTTCTCGTGCAGCGCCTTCGCCTGCTCGATCGTCGCCGCGGCGTCGTCGGCCAGCAGCGGCGAGACCTCGAGCGAGACGAAGCCGTCGAGGCCGCCGGTGCGGCGGTGGACGTCGGCGAAGAGATCGGCGGCGTCGCGGAGGTCGGCCAGTGCCAGCTCGAAGAAGATCCGCTCCTGGTCGTTCTCGCCGACGCCCTCGCCGGCGGCCGCCTTCGGCGCCAGCTCGGCGATCTGCTCGTTGTAGGCGTCGCCGCTGGAGATCGCCTTGTCGAAGATCGACGGGTTCGAGGTGAGGCCGGTGACCGAGAGGTCGCGGATGTAGCCCTCCAGCACCCCCTCGCGCAGCATCGGCCGGGTGATGTTGTCCAGCCAGAGGCTCTGCCCTAGGTCGTGCAGGCGTTGCGTCGGCTTCATCTCGAGCCTCCTCAGGTCGTTGGGTTGGCGGTCGCCCGGAGGGCGACTTCACGCGCCACCTTGGTGACGTTGTCGACGGTGAACCCGAACTCGGCCTCGACGTCCTTGAACGGCGCCGACTGCCCGAAGGTGGTCATCCCCATGATGGCACCCTCGCGACCCACGTATTTCTCCCAGCCGAGCAGCGCGCCCTCCTCGACCGCGACCCGGGCAACGACGTCCGGCGGCAGCACCTCGTCGCGGTAGGCCTGGTCCTGCTTCTCGAAGATCTCCCAGCAGGGGAGGCTGACGACGCGGGCGGCGATGTTCTCCTGCTTCAGCCGCTCGTAGGCGCCGAGGGCGAGCTGGACCTCGCTGCCGGTGGCGATCAGGATCAGCTCCGGATTCCCGTCCTCGGCGTCGGCGAGCACGTAGCCGCCGCGCTGGACGCCCTCGGCGGAGGCGTACTTGGAGCGGTCGAACACCGGCACCGTCTGCCGGGTCATCACCAGGGCGACCGGGCAGTGGGTGCGGTTGAGCGCCATCCGCCAGGCCTCGACCACCTCGTTGGCGTCGGCGGGCCGGATCACGTCGAGGTGCGGCATCGCCCGCAGCGAGGCGAGCTGCTCGATCGGCTGGTGGGTCGGCCCGTCCTCGCCGAGCCCGATCGAGTCGTGGGTGAAGAGGTGGATGACCGGCAGCTCCATCAGCGCCGAGAGGCGGATCGAGGGGCGGCCGTAGTCGGAGAAGGTGAGGTAGGTCGACCAGAGCGGGCGCAGCTTCGACAGCGACATCCCGTTGCAGGCCGCCGCGGCGGCGTTTTCGCGGATCCCGAAATGGACCTGGCGGCCGGCGAAGCTGCCGGGCTCGAACTGCTCGGTGCCGTCGAGGTTGAGTCGGACCGAGGTCGAGTCGGTGAGGTCGCAGGAGCCGGCGATCAGCCACGGCACCCGCTCGGCGATCGCGTTCTGCACCTTGTTCGAAGCCTTGCGGGTGGCGAGCCCCTTCTCTTCGTCGGCCTCGAAGGTGGGCAGGTCGGCGTCCCAGCCGTCGGGAAGGCGGCGGCGCTGGATCATCTCGATCTCGGCCGCGTGCTCGGAGGCCTCGAGCTTCTCCTGCCAGGCGGAGCTGAGCTCGGCGCCGCGCTTGCCGATCACCTCGTCGAAGCGCTCGCGGACGCCGTCGGGGACGAGGAACTGGGCGTCCTCGGGCCAGCCGTAGGCGCGCTTGGTCAGCTTGATCTCCTCCTCGCCGAGCGGTTCGCCGTGGGCGGACTCGGTGTCCTGCTTGTTCGGCGAGCCCCAGCCGATGTGGCTGTCGACGACGATCAGCGTCGGCCGGCCGGTCTCCGCCTTGAACTCCTCGAAGGCGCGGCCGAGCAGGCCGGTGTCGTTGGCGTCGCCGACGCGGAGCACGTTCCAGCCGTAGCCCTCGAAGCGGCTCAGCACGTCGTCGCTGAAGGCCAGCGCGGTGTCGCCGTCGATCGAGATGTGGTTGTTGTCGAAGACCCAGCAGAGGTTGTCCAGCTTCAGGTGGCCGGCCAGCGAGGCGGCTTCGTGGGAGATCCCCTCCTGCAGGTCGCCGTCGCCGGCGAGCGTGTAGACGTCGAAGTCGAAGAGGTCCTCGCCGTAGGTCGCGCCCAGCCACTTCGAGGCCATCGCGATCCCGGTCGAGGTGCCGACGCCCTGGCCGAGCGGGCCGGTCGTCGTCTCGACGCCGCTGGTCCAGCGGTACTCGGGGTGGCCCGGCGTGCGCGAGTGCAGCTGGCGGAAGTTTTCGATCTCCTCCAGCGAGCAGGCCTCTTCGTCGGTGACGTTGTAGTCGGCGTCGACCTTGCGGACGCCGCTGAGGAAGAGCATCGAATAGAGGAGCATCGAGGCATGGCCGGCCGAGAGGATGAAGCGGTCGCGGTTTGGCCAGACCGGGTTCGCCGGGTCGAACCGCAGGTGGTTCTGCCAGAGCTCGTAGGCGACGGGAGCCAGCGACATCGGCGTCCCCGGGTGGCCCGAGTTCGCCTTCTGGACGGCGTCCATCGAGAGGGTGCGGATCGTGTTTATGGCGAGCTGATCGATGTCCTGAGTCATTGGCCCGATCCTAGATGTTCGGCCCGCCTGCGCAGCCCGCGGGTGGTCAGGGCTCGATGCGGGTGACGGTGCCATCTCCGTTATTTGCGACCCAAACCGCGTCGCCGCCGACCGCGACGGCGCCGGGCTCGGGGCCGACCGCGATCGGATCGCCCTCGACCTCGCCCGTCTCCAGGTCGATCTGAGAGACCGTGTCGTCCTCGCGGTTGGCGACCCAGAGGGCGCTGGTGCCGGCGTCGATCCCGCCTGGGTGGCCGCCCACCTCGATCGAGGCGACGACGTCGAGCAGCGAGGGATCGACCTTGGAGACGGTGCCGGAGCGGCTGTTGGCGACCCAGACGAAGCCGTCGGCGACGATCACCCCGGCGGGACCGCGGCCGACCCGGATCGGCTCGCCGGTGAGCAGGCGGTTGGGGTCCAGCCGCCGTACGACCCCGGCCTCGGCGTTGGTGACCCAGAGGCCGCGGGCGCCGTAGGCCAGCCGCAGCGTCGGCGCCTGCGGCGGCAGACCCTGGCGGTAGACCTGCCCCCCTTCGGCGTTGACGGCGGTGATGCCACGGCCGGTCTCGTCCGCCACCCAGACGCGGCCGCCGCCGAGCGCGATCGGACCGGGCTCGCCGCGAACCTCGATCGTCTTCAGGACCCTGCCGCTGCGCGAATCGAGGCGGAGCACCTCCCCCCGGCGGGGGTTCGTCGCCCAGTTCCATTTGCCGCCGATGGCGATGCCGGCGATCCCGGTTCCGAGCCGGCGCGGTTTCCCGACGATCTCGCCCGTATCGGGGTCGAGCCGGGTCAGGGTCCCGTCCTTTTCGCTCGTCACCCAGACGGCCTGCTGGCCGGCGGCGACCCGCAGCGGCGGCGTCCCGATCTCAATCGGGTCGGAGACTTCGGGGCCGTCGTCTCCCAGCAGCAGGAAGAGAGCCGCGGCCGCGATCGCGAGGACGAAGATCGCGATGCCGCTCGCGATCCAGGCCGCCGCTCGCCCTCCCATGCCCCAGAAGCGCTGCGAGCGGTTGGGGACGGTGCTGCGCTCGCTGGCGTCGCGGGAGAGGACCGCCGTGGGCCGCACCTCCGAGCCCTCGGCGGCGCGGGCGGCGGCGATCAGGGCGCCGGCGGTGCGGTAGCGCGCCCCGGGGTCCTTGGCGACGGCGCGGCGGATCGACTCCTCCACCCCCTGCGGCATCTCGGGCGGGGTGTCGGCCTCCTCGCGTTCGAAGGGGGCGATCCCGGTGATCGCCTCGTAGAGGACGCAGCCGAGCGAGTAGACGTCGGCGGCGGGGCCGATCGAGTCGCCGCGCCACTGCTCCGGCGACATGTACTGGGCGGTGCCGACGACCGAGGCGCTGCTGGCGGCGCCGCTCTCGTCGACGGCTTTGGCGAGGCCGAAGTCGGAGAGGTAGGCGCGGTCGCCTTCGACGAGGATGTTGTGGGGCTTGACGTCGCGGTGGACGATGCCGGCGGCGTGGGCGGCGTCGAGCGCGTCGGCGACCTGGGCGAGGAGGTTGATCGCGCGTTTCGGCGGCAGCGGGCCCTCGCGGTCGATCAGCCGGCGCAGGTCGCCGCCCTTGATCAGCCGCATCGCCACGATCAGCTCGCCGTCGACCTCGCGCGAGTCGTAGATCGGGACCACCGAGGGGTGCTCGAGCCGGGCGGCGAGCCGGGACTCGCGCAGGAAGCGCTCGCGGAAGCCGCGGCGGTCGACCAGCTCGCGGGCGATCACCTTCAGCGCCACCGGCCGTTCGAGGCCGAGGTGGATGGCGCGGTAGACGACGCCCATGCCGCCGCGCGCGATCAGCTCTTCGATGCGGTAGCCGGCAACTTCCGCGCCAATGGAAAAGTCCCCCACCCGGCCGTTATATAGCCGGATGGGGGACGGTCGCTGACTGGTCGCCGCGCTGAAAGGCGCTGCTAGCGGCTCTGCGGCACCGGCTGCCAGTCGATCACCGGGCCGAGCACGGTGCCCTCGCCCTCGTCGAAGTTGTAGCCGCTGGCGAGCTGGCTCTCGCGGCGGTTCTCGACGTTGATCGAGACGAGTTGCTGCTCCTCGTCGGCCTGGACGAAGGCGGCGACGCGCTTGCCGTCGGAGGAGAAGACGGAGCTCGTCTCCGACTGGTCCGGCAGGTTGCTGAGCTTGCGCGCTTTGGTCGGCCCGATCTTCTTCACCCAGAGGCCCTGGGCGCGACGGAAGATCAGCGTTTGCCCGTTGGGGGCGACGTCTTCGACGTAGGCGGAGCCGACGCCGCGAACCTGCTCTTTCATTTTGGTGCCGTTGCGGCGCATCGTGAAGATGTCCGCGTAGGCGGCCGGGCCGGGAGTGCTCTCGCCGCGGCTGAAGACGATGCCGCCGGCGAAGTAGCGGGGGCCGAACTCGTCGATCCCGCCGGTCCGGGTCAGCCGCGCCAGGCCGGAGCCGGTCGCCTTGATCGAGTAGATGTCGTCGTTGACGTTGACGCCCACGGCGGTGGCGCGAACGAAGACGATCGCTTTGCCGTCGGGGGCAAAGGTCGCTTCGCGATCGTTACCGCCCCTGGTCAGCGCCCGCGTGCCGCCGCCGAGGGCGCCGACGGTGTAGAGGCTGGCCGGGCCGCCTTCGGTCGTCCGCCGCTCGAAGACGACGTAGCGGCCGTTGGGGGCGATCTTCGGCAGCGAGTCGAGCTCGGGGCCGCTGGTCAGCTGCCGCTGGCCGGAGCCGTCGGGGCGCACCGAGTAGATGTCCCCGCCGCGGGCGAAGGCGATCGTCCGCCCGTCGGGGGAGAAGTTCGGTTCGGTGTCGGTCGGGTCTTCGGTCAGCTGGTTGAGGCGACCGTCGCGGACGGCGAACAGCCCGCCTTTGACCTCGTCCCCGACTTTCGAGGATTTCGAGAAGACGACCGCGCCCGTGCTGGGCGCCGCCGAAGCCGCTGCAGGCAATACGAGGGCGAGCAGCGCGGTTAGTGCGATCAGGGTCTTCTTGAACATCGGATGCTCCTTTCGAGCGATCGGTGATTGCGTACACCGATGCTCGGGTCTGGAGCCGTGCCGGCCAATGACAGCCGGTTCACCGACCGGGCCACGGATGGCCCGGTGCGGGTCAGGAGCTCATCGAGTCAGCGCGGGCGATCGAG
The DNA here is from genome assembly GCA_030852475.1 of Actinomycetota bacterium. Taxonomy (GTDB): domain Bacteria; phylum Actinomycetota; class Thermoleophilia; order Solirubrobacterales; family 70-9; genus VAYN01. The sequence goes on from JALYWY010000193.1 coordinate 5,620, forward strand.
GCCGAGTTCGATCACCCGGGCGGCGATCTGGCGGGGACGGTCGCGGCCGGTGTCGCCGGAGACGTCGAGTTTGGCGGCGAGGGCGTCGAGGCGGCGCTGGGCGGTGCGCTCGGAGACGTGGAGCTCGGCGGCGATCTCGGCGCGGGTGGCGGGGCGGCCGGCGAAGGCGCCCTCGCTGCGGTAGGGGGCGACGAGGGCGGCGGCGGTCGCCCGCTCCTCCTCGTTCAGGGCGACCGAGGGCTCGCCGGCGGCGACGGTGGCCCCCACCGGCGTCACCGAGCCGGTCTTCACTTCCAGTCGGTAGCCCCCGACGATCAGCGTGTCGCCGTCGCGCAGGCGCCGCGGCCGGTCCAGCGGCTCGCCGTTCAGCGCGGTGCCATTGCGGCTGTCGAGATCGGTCGCCATCAACACCTCGCCTTTGCGCTCGATCTCGAGGTGGTTCCAGGAGACCGCCTCGTCCTCGAGCACGACGTCGGCCTCGGGCGAGCGCCCGACCACGGTCCGCTCAGCGGTCAGCGCCACCGAGTGCGGCGCCTCACCGGTCGCAGATACCCAGAGACGGGGATCCATGGCGCGAGGATAGATCGACGGGCCGATTCCGCTCCATATAGGAGCGTTTTAGGCCCGTCGACGGATCAGTAGCGGTAGTGGTCCGGCTTGAAGGGTCCCTCGACCGGGACGCCGAGGTAGGCCGACTGCTCCGGGGTCAGCTCGGTCAGCTTGACGCCGAGCGCGTCCAGGTGCAGGCGGGCGACCTTCTCGTCGAGGTGCTTGGGCAGGACGTAGACCGCCGGCTCGCCGCCGTATTTCTCCTCGCGCTTGCCGAAGAGCTCGATCTGGGCGATCACCTGGTTGGTGAACGAGTTCGACATCACGAAGCTCGGGTGCCCGGTAGCGTTGCCGAGGTTCAGCAGCCGGCCTTCGGAGAGGACGATGATCGAGTGGCCGTCGGGGAAGGCCCACTCGTCGACCTGCGGCTTGATCTTGATCCGCTCGGCGTCGGAGCCTTCCAGCGCCGCCATCTCGATCTCGTTGTCGAAGTGGCCGATGTTGCCGACGATCGCGTTGTGCTTCATCCGCCGCATGTGGTCGAGGGTGATGATGTCCTTGTTG
>JALYWY010000065.1 GCA_030852475.1 Actinomycetota bacterium
CGTCCTGGGGGATCTCGTCGTCGTCCGTGGGAAGCGCCACGAAGGCGACCACGGCAAGGAGCAGCGCAATCGCGGTGCCGACGGTCAGCAACCGCGCCGATCGACTGGTCCCGATCAGAGCGAGAAACCGCTCGCGCAAGGACTTTTGCTCGGCCGGACCGGCATCCGGCCGCGGCAGCTCAGCGCCGCAAGAGCTGCAATACCTGTCGCCTTCGCGGTTCTCGGAGCCGCAGCGGGGGCAGAACACAGCGTGGAAGCTAACCCAATCGCAGCCGCCGAGACACTCAGCTAGCCTGCTTCGCGCGATGAATCGTCGTTTCGCGAGCCGCGCCGTCCGTCGTCTGCCCTGGCTAGCTGCTGCGGCGGCGGCGATCGCCCTGGCCGGCTGCGGCGGCGAGGAGCCGGCCACCGAGACCGATGGCTCCACCGCCGCCAAGCCCGCGAAGCAGTCCACTTCGCCGGCGCCAAAGGCCGGCTCCCCTGAGAAGGGCCGGGACTCGCAGCCACGGCACGAGCAGCCGGCGGCCGCAAAGGAGAAGCCACGGAAAGCAGCTCCGTCTGCTCCAGACACGCTGGCGGCGAAGAGGAACGCGGGCGCCGCGGCTGGAGACAAGCCAGCCGGCGGGAACGTCCCCCAGGCGTCCGGTGCCTGCCCGCGGGGGATCGATGCATCCGATTGCGAACAGGTCGCCAAGGCATTGGATCAAGCCGCGTCGAACCCAGGCTCGGCAAAGCCGGCGGATTGCCCGAAGGGCACCTCCAGGGACGAATGCGAAGCCCTCGCCCGCGACCTGGAGAACCAGTCCGAAGGCTCCGCCTCCGAGAAGGATTGCCCCCCGGCGCTGAGCGCAGTCGAGTGCCGGGCCCTCGCGGAAGCGCTTGGGAGCTAACCGGCTTTCCGCGCAACCGCGATCAAGTCGAGAGCCCCCTCGATGCCCTCGGAGCCGAGGCTGAAATCATCGGGGGTGATCACACTGTCTCCCGGCTGGGCCGCGGTGCGGGAGCGGCGGAGCTGCCAGTCGTAGAGCGACTGGCGGAGGCGGCGGGGGAGCAGGCGCCGCAGTCGCAGGGGGTCGCGACGCAACAGCCGGTCGAGGCGGACCCGCTCTCGCTCGTAGATCTCCATATAGGAGGGAGAGCCGAAGAGGCCGTGCACCTCGACGTCCGCGAAGGCTCCCCCGAGCAACTCTCGGAGCTGGGTCGGGTCGAACTCGACGTGGTGATAGGGGTCGATGATCTCGTCGGGACGGCCGAAGGTGAGCCGGTTCGGGGTGACGAAAACCGCAACCCCGCCGGGCTCGATCACCCGCGCAGCCTCCGCCGCGACCCGCTCCGGGTCCGGCACGTGCTCCAGCGACTGCACCGCGATCGCCGCGGCGAAGCTGTTGGAATCGAAGGGCAGGCTCCTCATGTCGGCGACGACGGTGCGCCGATCCTGGCCCTGGAGGCAGGCCGCGTCGACGTCCACCCCGACCGTTTCCCGCGGTGCCAGCAGCTCGAAGCTGTGCCCCACTCCACAGCCGAGGTCGACCACCGGCCCCTGCGGGAGGAAGGGCTCGGAAAGCGAGTAGGCAGCGACGTGCCGCTGCCAGGTCGGGTTGAACCCGGCAGCAGGCGAGGAGACCCGCTCGCCGGTCATCCCCCTCGGGCTCAAGGTTGGAGCTTCCGGCTGCGAAGGAGGCGGGCTCGGTGCAGGGACAGCCGCATCGCCGCCCACAACGTCTTCATTCCGTAGACGAAGCCGGCTCGTGGCCCCACGGAGGAGGAGTCGTCCAGGTAGCGGCCCCGAGCGGGCACCTCGGCGATCCTCATCCCGAAGGCGACCGCCTGCATCAGCACCTCGGAGTCGAAGCTGAAGTCGTTGGCGTTCCGGAGGAAGGGGATCGTCAGCAGGAACTCCCGGGAATAGGCGCGGTAGCCGGTGTGAGCCTCGCTGAGCGCGGTTCCCATGATCCGATTCTCGACCCTCGTCAGCAAGCGGTTGACGACGTACTTCCAGCGCGGCATTCCATGGGCCAGCGCCATCCCCGGCTCGGCGAAACGGGAGCCGAGCACGAGGTCCGCCTCGCCGGCGAGGATCGGAGCGCACATCGCCGGAATCAGCTCCGGTTCGTACTGCCCGTCGGGGTGGAGCATCACCACGACGTCGGCTTCGCGCTGCAGCGCCTCCAGGTAACAAGTCTTCTGGTTGGCGCCATAGCCGGCGTTGTGCGGGTGCCAGACGAGGTGGATCGGCAGCGTTCGCGCCAAGGCGACGGTCTCGTCGGTGGAGTGATCGTCGACCAGGATCACCTCGTCGACGAAGTCGCGAGGGATCGCGGCCACCGTCCGCTCCAGCGTCTTCGCCGCGTTCATCGCCGGCAGAACGACGATCACCTTGCCGGCCATGCTCATGGCTTCCTCGCCTCCACGTAGACCGTGCCGCCACGTCGCAGCGCCACCTCGACGGCGGTCGCGGCAAGTGCCAGCGGGAGCAGGGCCACAGCGGCGAGGACGATACCGGCGCGGCGGGGGGCGGAAAGGGCAGCCGAGCGCGCCTCTCTCCTCCTGACCGCGTCATAGAGGTTCGGCCGGCCCGGCAGCAGCCCCACGATGCCGTGGAGCCAGCCGAAGACCACCTGGCCGCCACGCAGGTAGCTGACCCGCTCGATCCGCAGCCCCAGCTCGCGGAGCCGGACCTGCAACGCCCGGCCGGTCAGGTGGACGAGATGGCGGGGAGGGTCGAGGGCGAGCCAGCGATCGCCGAAGGCCCCGGCCTGCAGGCTCTCCGAGTTGGGAACAGCGATCACGACCACGCCTCCCGGCTCCAGCAGCGCCACCGCCTCCTCCAGCGCCTTGGCCGGCTCGGGAAGGTGCTCGAGCGAGTGCCAGAAGACGACCGCGGCCCAGCCTTCCCCCTCCTCCTCGGAGAGCGAGCCGCTCCGTATATGTGGACCACTGGCGAAAGGGTCCAGTCCGCTCGCCTCCACTCCCTCCTTCCGCAGTGCCTCTACCAGCGCGCCCTCGCCGGCACCGACGTCGAGAACCGGGCCCGGGGGCGCGATCCGCCGCAGCCGAGTCGCCAGTCTGCCGCGCGTACGCCGCAGGAGCCGGTCCCCGCACCCGGAGAAGCGGCCGGAAGCAGGCCGGTACCAGCCGCCGTAAGCCCTCTCCAGCTCAGCCTGGCTCGGCCAGGGAGAGATCGTCGCCACCCCGCACCGCGAGCAACGAATACGCCCCTTCAGTCGCTCCCCCTCAGACAGCGGGGCGCCGCACCAGACGCAGGCGGTCAACCCGCCCGCTCGACCCGCTCCGCCTCGTCGGCGAGCCGCTCGACCAGCCGCGCGAATGCCTCGACGCCCTCGTTGACCTTGCCGTAGCCGCCGGCGGTGTAGCGGGCGTAAACGCCCTCGAGGATGATCGCCAGCTTCCAGTAGCCGAGGGCGACGTAGAAGTCGAGTTCGGTGAGGTCGCGGCCGCTGCCCTCGGCGTAGCGGGCCTTCAGCTCCTCGCGGGTGGGAAAGCCGGGGGCGAGGTTGGCGGGCATGCCGAGGGCGAGCGAGTTCTCGCCGCGCTCGGGCCAGTAGACCATCAGCAGGCCGACGTCGGCGAGCGGGTCGCCGAGGGTGCAGAGCTCCCAGTCGACCACCGCGGCGACCTCGCCGCCCTCGGTCAGGATCATGTTGTCGAGGCGGTAGTCGCCGTGGACGATCGTCGCCGGCCCCTGCTCGGGGAT
>JALYWY010000078.1 GCA_030852475.1 Actinomycetota bacterium
GTCGATCTTCGGCATGTTGAGCTTGACCACGTCGGCGCCCATCTCCATCGCCATCCGGGCGGCGTAGTCGATCGCGTAGAAGGAGTTCTGACCGCCCTTGGCCTCGATCGCTTCGCCGCGCGGGTAGGACCAGACGACCAGCGGCATCCCGTAGCGGTCGCATTCCTCGCGGACGCGGCGCAGCTGGGCGAGGTCCTCGTCCTGGCGCGGGGAGCCGACGTAGAGCGTGTAGCCGATCGCGTCGGCGCCGAGGCGGACGCCGTCCTCGACGCTGGCGTTGCAGCTCGAGAAGGCCTTGGAGGAGGAGGGGACGTCGGTCTTGCCGTTGACCTTGAGGATCAGCGGCACCCGGCCGGCGTAGTCGGGGTAGTACTTCTCGGCCATCCCGATCTGGCAGGCGAGGGCCGAGTACCCGGCCTCGGCGGCGAGCCGGAACTGGTAGTCGGGGTCCTTGGAGGCCGGGTTGGGGAAGAAGTCGCGCGGGCCGTGCTCGATGCCCTGGTCGATCGGCAGCAGCATCAGGGTGCCGTTGCCCGGGCCGAACTCGAACAGAAGGCGGTGCAGGCGGGCCCGTTTGCCGGGCGGCAGGACCTCCAGCAGCGATTTCTGCTCGGTCAGACTCTTCAGCTCCACGTCAATTCCTCCTAGAAGTTCGTTGTCCCCGCAGTATCGCACTCCCAATGGGGAATCGAGCGGCGGCGGGTATCCTCGGAACATGAGTGAGACTGAGCTCAGCGTGATCTGCAAGAACTGCGGCTCCGAGGTCAGTCCCTACGTAACCGAGTGCCCCTACTGCGGGACGCGGTTGCGCAAGCGGGCGCCGAAGCTGGAGCGCCGCGGCGACGCGCTGGAGGCAAAGCAGCCGCGCAAAGGCCGCCGTCGGGTTCCGCGCCCCGGTCGGCCCAGCTTCGAGCTCTCTGCCGGGTGGCCCTACGCGACCCTCACCGTCATCCTCGGCTCGGCGGTCATGCTGCTGGTCCAGAAGGCGACGGGCTACGGCCTGATCAGCTTCGGCGGCCTGATCACCCCGCTCGAGAACGAGTGGTGGCGCTACCTGACCGCCCCCTTCGCCTACATCGACGTCGGTTACCTCTTCGTCGTCGGCCTCGGGCTGGCGATCTTCGGGACCGGGGTGGAGCGGCGGCTGGGAACGGTGCAGACCGCGATCCTGATGTTCGCCTGCGGCACCCTGGGGATGGTGGCCGCCGAGGTGGTTGCCAGCACGCAGGACGAATTCATCATCATCGCCGGCGGCAACGGGATCGCGCTGGGCGCGCTCGCCGCCTACTTCGTGCTTCGCCGTGCCGAGAGCCGCGGGGCGATCGCCGAGGGCTACGACTGGATAGGGATCGCGGTTGCCGCGGTGACGCTGATCCTCCTGCCGCTCTTCGCCCCGACCGCCGATTACGTCGCCGGCCTGGTCGGCGGCCTCGTCGGCCTTCTCTGCGGCTTCCTCGCCACCGCGTTCAATCGGGCCGAATAGGAATTCATCACTGTTCTGTGGTGCGCGCCGGGCTAGGCTCTGCCTGTGCCTGACGAGCAGGAGCTCGAAGCCGCGATCGAGCGGCTGCTCGACCCGGAGCGTTTCTCCGAGGCCGAGCGCATCGTCGCCAAAGCCGCGCCGCAGCTGCAGAAGGTCCTCGCGGCTGCCCTGGCGGAGGGCGGCTGGTTCGGCGAGCCGCACGAAAACGAGACCCTCAAGGCCGCGACCCTGCCCGACCCGGACGAGCGGATCGCCGCCGTCCGCTCCCTGCTCGCCGAGGAGGCGAGGATGGGGATGATGGTTGGGGTCGCCGTGGGTTGGGCACTGAAGGAAGAGTTGAGCGAGAGCAACGAACCTGAAGGAGAAGGCTGATGGAGATCAAGTTTCACGGGCAGTCGTGCTTCGAGCTGAGCGGCGAGGGCGTCAACGTCCTGGTCGACCCGTTCCTCAAACCGAACAATCCCGCCGCGGTCCACACCGCCGAGGAAGTCGAGCCGACCCACATCGCGGTCTCCCACGGCCACGCCGACCACATGGCCGACCTGCTCCCCGTCGCCCAGCGCACCGGCGCCCACTGCATCGGCATCGTCGAGCTCGCCGAATGGCTGAAGGGGCAGGGCGTCGAGAACGTCAGCGACCCCAACTTCGGCGGCACGGTCGAGTTCGAGTGGGGCTACGTCAGCCTCGTCCCCGCCTGGCACACCAACACCCTGCCCGGCAACCCCGACGCCCCCTACAGCGCCGAGCACGGGATCGTCCTCGGCCCGCCCGCCGGCCTCGTGATCAAGGTCGGCGAGACGACCGTCTACCACGCCGGCGACACCTGCCTCTTCAGCGACATGAAGCTGATCGCCGAACGAAGCGACGTCGACGTCTTCCTCGTCCCGATCGGCGGCCACTACACGATGGACCGCCGCGACGCCGTCGTCGCCTGCGAGTTCGTCGGCGCGAAGACGGTGATCCCGATGCACTACGACACCTTCCCGCCGATCGAGACCGACGCCGAGGCGTTCAAATCCGACGTCGAGTCGCAGACCTCCTCTCAGGTCGTGATCCTCGAGCCCGGCCAGACGCACAGCGCCTGAGGCCAAAAACTGGCCAGGCAGCCAGGGCGCTGCTACGCTCGGCTCGAAAGCCCAGTCGAGCGAGGAGAGGTGTGAGATGGAGGCCAAACCGGCGACGAGGACGCAGTCGAGGACCGAGCGCGACGACTTCCAGGCGACGGCGGATCCGGCGCTGAACGAGGCCGCCGATCGCACCTCGGAGGTGAAGCTGCTCAGCTACGCCGAGCTCTATGACCTCTGGGAGCGGCAGCAGTGGCAGACCCAGGAGCTCGACTTCAGCCGCGACCGCGAAGACTGGCACGAGCGGATCAGCGAGGAGGAGCGCTTCCAGCG
>JALYWY010000085.1 GCA_030852475.1 Actinomycetota bacterium
TCCATCATCGCCGCCCCGGTCCGATCCCGGAGCGCCTTCACGTCAGCAGCAGTGATGCTCATTTCGACTCCCCCTCGCTCTCGGCTTTCTCACCCTCGGTCGACTCGGCGGCCTCAGCGCTCTCTGCCGGCGGCGCAGGCGGCTGCTCCTGCGACGGCTGCGCGTCCTCGGCTTTGGGCTGCTCTCCCGCAACGGTAGGAGCCGGTTTCTCCTCCGACGCCTCTGCCGCGGGTCCCGCGCCTTTGTCCTGAGCCGCTTTCTCCGCCGCCTGAGGCTGAGCCGCTTTTTCCTGCTGCGCTTTGTCCTGAGCCGCTTTTTTCTCCGCAGCGGCTTTCTCCTGAGCGGCTTTCTGTTTCGCAGCCTCTTCTTCGGCCTGTTTGGCCTGCTCCGCTTCGACGCGAGCTTTCTCTTCCTCCTCGCGCTTCTTCCGCTCTTCTTCCTCGCGTTTACGCCGCTCCATCTCTTCGGCGATCCGCTTTTCCTCCTGGACGCGCCAGCTGGACGCCCCCTCCTCGATCGCGCCGCCGATCGTGCCGATGACCAGCTGGCAGGAGCGGATCGCGTCGTCGTTGCCGGGGATCACGTAGTCGACGGGGGTCGGGTCGCAGTTGGTGTCGACCAGGCCGATGATCGGGATCCGCAGGCGCGCCGCCTCGTTGACCGCGATCTCCTCGGTTTTCAGATCGGCGACGAAGACGGCGTCAGGCAGGCGATCCATGTCGCGGACGCCGCCGAGGTTGAACTCGAGCTTGGCGAGTTCGGCCTCCATCCCCATCCGCTCCTTGGTCGGCAGAAGGTCGAGTTTGCCCTCCTCTTTCCAGCCCGAGAGCTCGTGGAGGCGGGCGATCCGACCCGACATCGTGTTGAAGTTGGTCAGCAGGCCGCCGAGCCAGCGCTTGTTGACGTAGGGCATTTTGCAGCGGTCGGCCCATTCCTGGATCGTGTCGCGGGCCTGCTTCTTGGTGCCGACGAAGAGCACGGTGCCGCCGCCGGTCGCGAGCTCGCCGGCGAATTTGCGCGCGTTCTCCAGCAGCGCCTCGGTCTGCAGCAGGTCGATGATGTGGATCCCGTCCATCTCGCCGAAGATGAAGCGGCGCATGTTCGGGTTCCAGCGGCGCGTCTGATGGCCGAAGTGGACTCCGGCCTCGAGCAGCTCTTTGAGTTCTGCCTCTGGCATTCGATTCTCCTTGGGTTTGGTGAAGCTCCCGTTCCGCTAGCCGGGACCCGTGTGTGTGAACGGGCAGGATCCGGTGTCGCAACCGAACGGGGTCGATTTCGAGCCTACGATTGTAGAGCGGTGAGGCTACGCGGCGTGTGCCGCCTCCAGCGCCGCGGCGAGATCGTCCGGCAACGGCGAGGTGAAGCTGAGCCGCTCCCCACTCCGCGGGTGAGCGAAGGCGAGCCGGTGGGCGTGGAGGAACTGGCGCCGCAAGCCGTAGCGCTCGGCGCCGCCGTAGGTCGTGTCGCCGGTCAGCGGGTGGCCGATGGCGGCGAAGTGGGCGCGGATTTGGTGCGTGCGGCCGGTCTCCAGGCGCGCCTCCACGTAGCTCTCGCGCGGCAGCAGCTCGAGCACTTCGAAGTGGGTCCGTGCCTGGCGCGACGCGGCGCCCGAGACCGCCATCCGGTGCCGCTGCCTGGCGGCGCGGCCGATCGGCGCGTCGATCGTCCCCGTGCGCGAGGCGAGCCGGCCCCCGGCGAGCGCCAGGTAGACGCGCTCGACCTCGCGCTCGCGCACCAATTGCTGCAGCGCCGCGTGGGTCTCGTCGTCGCGAGCGACGACCAGCAGCCCGCTGGTGTCCTTGTCGAGGCGGTGGACGATGCCAGGCCGCTCGGGATCCCCCCCGCCGCCGAGGATCTCGGCCAACTCGTCGACCAGGGTCGGCCCCTGGTGCGACGGCGCCGGGTGGACGACCAGGCCCGCCGGCTTCTCGACGACCGCCAGCGAGTCGTCGAGGTGGACGATCCGTAGCGCGGGCTCAGCCATCCTCGGTCTCAGCTCCGGACTCGGCTTCGCGCACATAGATCAGGGCCATGAGCACGACCCCACAGGTGATGGCGATGTCGGCGACGTTGAACGGCGGCCAGGAACCGATGTCGATGTAGTCCGTCACCTCGCCGGCGACGATCCGGTCGATGAGATTGCCGAGCGCGCCGCCGGCGAGCAGCCCGGTCGCGATCCAGATGCCGCGCCGGCTTGGGTCGCGGGCGAAGAGATAGACGATCAGACCGAGCGCCGCCAGCGTGACCGCGATCAGGCCGATACCGGCACCGCCGGCGAGGCCGAAGGCGACACCCTGATTGTGCGACAGGGTCAGTTCGAGCGGGCCGAGCACCTCGACGTGCTCGCCGGGCACGAGGTTCCGCTCGACC
>JALYWY010000090.1 GCA_030852475.1 Actinomycetota bacterium
GTCGGCATCACCTCCGGCGCCTCCGCCCCCGAGGAGCTGGTCGAGAGCCTCGTCACCTTCTTCCGCGAGCGCGGCGCCGACGACGTCTCCGAGCTGCGGACCGTCCACGAGGACGTCCGCTTCATGCTCCCGAAGGAGATCCGCGAAGAGGTGGCGGCGCGGGCCTGAGCCCGCACCGCCCTCAATCTCGTACCGCCCTCAGCCTTTCGGGGTGCAGGGGCGGACGACCGTCGCCGAGGCTTTGGTGTTGTCGGCGAAGACCGCCGTGCCGTGTGCCTGCAGGCGACCGTCCGGGCATTTCCCGAAGAGGATGCCCTTCTCGAACTTCAGTTTGAAATAGGTGACGGAGCCGGCGCCGCCGGCGACCTTCGGGATCGTCGCGATCGATTCGGTTCCGTAACGGCCCTTTTTGACGTTCTTGATCTTCACGTTGGTCACGACCGCGGCGGTGACCGGTGCGGTCAGGTAAGCGTGGATGAAGAGGGTCGTGACGCCACCCTTGACGCCGCCGTTGAAGGCGAGCAGTTCGCTTTTGATGTCGATCGGCGGCTGTTCGGGGAACTGGACCTCGACTTCGGTCGTGCCCGAGCCGACGATCGCGGGACCGCACGCTTTTCGTGCTGCCGCGGTCGTAGTTGCCTGCAGTTGGCCTGCGGTGCAGGTCGGCACACCTTTGACGTCGATTTTCACGTTCTTGTCTCCGTCGAGCCTGAACTCCTTGAGCGCCGGCGGGTGTTTGCCTTCGAGCTGGCGGATTTTCGCCCAGAGGAAAAAGCTGATCGGGGTGAATTTGCTCTTCGGCAGCGCCTGCGGCGAGAAGCCGCCGTCGTATTCGACTTCGAGGCTGCCGACGATCACTTTCTCCGGTTTCGCGAAGACGCTCCCGGCAACGGTGAGTCCAGCAAGTGCGACAACTGCGATTGCGGCAGCCAGGTAGCGGCTGCGTTTCCCGTTCTTCATATCCCTACCCCTCCTTTGGCAGGGAACGTACCACCACCTGTCAAGTTTTCCTTGACAAAAAGGGGGTTTCTATTTGCCCTCGTACGGCTGGTAGCGGTTGTGCAGCATCAGGTCGTTGCCGTCGGGGTCGGTGAAGAGCGCCATGTGGCAGACGCCGGTGTCGAAAGTCTCACCGGCAAACTCCACGCCTTTGCCTTCCAGCTCCTTGCGTGCGGCTTCCACGTCGTCGACGTGCAGCGCCGGGTGGGCGTTTTTCTGCGGCTGGAACTCCATGCCCTGTTTAGCCGGTTCCCAGATCCCGAAGCAGGTGTCGCCCGCCCAGAACTCGAAGCGGCTGTTCTCGTCGGGCCTGAGGCCGAGGGTGTCGACGTAGAAGGCGCGCGTGCGCTCCGCGTCGGTGGACGGGACGCCGACGAAGTCGGTCTTGGTGATCATCGTTTCCTCCTCGTGGTGACTGGTGCGGCGAAGCCGCGCTTTCAGGGGATGCCGGGAGAGAAGCTCAAGGACCAGATCTTGACACCTGGGCTGGGGCGGAGGACGAGGCTGTGGGCCTCATGCGACGGATGCTCGGCCAGGGTGCGAAGGCCCGGCGTCGGGCCGGCGGGCACGGCGCTCCACTCGCCGTCGATCTCGACCCGGATCTCACCCTCCCCCTCGACGGTGGCGAAGGCGCCGCCCGCCTGGTAGTCGAGGCCGAGGTCCTCGCCGTCCTCGCCCGCCACCCAGGGCCGCTCCCAGGAGCCGCCGGGGAAGAGCTCCGGAGTGGGGGGAATCACGCGCTCGCCGGGCCCGTCGGTGGCGCGCAGCGGCGCCATCGGCTCCGGCAGCTCCTGCAGCGCGTCGATCTCCCGCAGCTCGGCCTGGATCGCTTCCTCGGTCGCCCGGTATTCGCCCTCGCCGAAATGGACCCAGGAGAGCGAGCCGCCGAGGCTCCAGAGGAAGAGGCTGGGCCAGCCCTCGCAGCCGTAGGAGCCCCAGAGCTCGTACTCGGCGTCGATCGCGACCGGGAACTCGATCCCCAGCTCGGCCAGGCCCGCCGCCACCTGCTCCGGCTCGGAGGCGAACGGGAAGCGCGGCGTCTGGACGCCGATCACGCTCAGGCCCGCCTCCCGGTAGCGCCGGTTCCACTCCGCCAGGTAGGGGAGGGTGCGGGCGCTGTTCAGCTGCGCGAATTCGATGAAGTGGACGAGCGCCGGCCCGCCGGCGGTCAGCGCCGGCATCGACTCTGGTTCAGTACCTACCCAGGCCAGGCCGGTAGGCAGGTCCGGCGTGGGGATGTTGTCGCGGCCAGGACGCATGAAGGCGGACGTTATCCTGGCTTCGCTTCCGCCGCGAAAGAGAGGACTTGACGTGAGATATGCGAGGAAACCGATCGTGGCGGTGCTGGCCCTGATTGCGGCGGCGGCGATGGCCGCCTGCGGCAGCGGCAGCGGCACGACGGGCGAAATCGGCACCATCGTCGGCGGAGAGCTCATCCCGCTAGCCGGCGCCCCCGATGTCTACGCCGACGTCTCGGGCGAAGCCGACATCACGCGCACGGAAAGCGGCACCACCCTCGTCTCCCTCAACGCCAGCGGCCTGCAGCCGCAAACCCGGTACATGGCCCACCTGCACACCGGCGGCTGCGACCAGGCCGATCCCGGCGGCCCCCACTTCCAGTTCGAGAAGGGCGGCTCGGAGGAGCCCCCGAACGAGATCCATCTGGAGTTCACCTCCAACGCGCGTGGCGAAGGGAAGGCCAAGGCACAAAGCGAGCGCGAAGTGCCGGTCGGCGAAGCCGGCTCGGTGGTCCTTCACGTCGCAGAATCGGAGGCGATGAGTTCCTCCGACGAGGAGGGCGGCGGCGAAGTGGAAACGATCTTCGTCCACGAAGGGGTGGATCACTCCAAGGAAGGACCGGCCCATGAGGGCGGTGGACAGGGCGACGATTCCCACCACTCGCAAAGCGACAAGATCGCCTGCGCCGAACTCGAAGGCACGGCCGAAGCCGGCTCCCAGGCAACCGGCGGCGATGTCCCGACGATCGTCGTCCGCGACGGCGAACCGGTCGGCGGCGTCCAGGAGCTCGAATTCGACGCCGGCGAAGAGGTCCGCTTCCGGGTCACCTCCGACGCGGCAGAAGAGATCCACGTCCACGGGTATGACCTCTCCAAGGAGGTGCCCGCCGGCGGCACCGTCGAATTCGCCTTCCCGGCCGAACTGGAAGGGATCTACGAGGCCGAGCTGGAGGAGCTCGGAGTCCAGATCATGGAGCTGCGGATCAATCCATGAGCTTCCTGCCGCTGGCGCACGCGCTGTCAGCCAGAGACGACCTGCCGGTTCCCGCCTGGCTCTTCGCCTGGGCGGCGTCGATCGTCCTCATCGTCTCCTTCTTCGCGCTCGCGGCCGGCTGGCGCAGCCCCCGCTTCGAGGATCTGCGCGAGCGCCCGCTCGGGGCGAGCCTCTCCCGCGTCCTGCTCAGCCTCCCGGCGCAGGTCGTCTGCGGGTTGATCGGGATCTTCCTGCTCGGGGTCGCGATCTACGCTGGACTCGAGGGCACCGAGGCCCCCGACCGCAACTTTGCGCTCACCTTCCTCTTCGTCACCTGCTGGCTCGGGTTCCCCTTCTTCTCGGCGATCTTCGGCGACCTCTTCCGGCCCTTCAACCCCTGGCGGGCGGTCGGCCGCGCCGCCGGCGCCGGCTTTTGCCTGATCGCCGGGCAGAGCCCCGCCCACGCTC
>JALYWY010000094.1 GCA_030852475.1 Actinomycetota bacterium
GCATGGCCGGGGCCCCCTCCCGCAGAAGGCCGACGAAGGACTCGACCGCCGCCTGATAGCGGTCGTAGACATCCCGTCCCGCCCGCAGCCCCTCGACCAGAGCGATGCTGGCCAGGGCAGGTTCGGCGGCGAGCAGCTTCAGCAGGGCGTCGATCCCGTCCCGCAGCCGCACGACCCACTCATCCCCATCCGCCCCCTCGCAGGCGGTGAGAACCTGCTCGCGGATCCGCTCTATCGCCACCTCGTAGGCGGCGACGAAGCAGTCATCCTTACTCTCGAAATGCTTGTAGAAATCGCTCTTGGAGACCGCCGCCCGCTGCCCGATCAACGCGACAGTGGTTTTTTGATACCCCACCTCGTAGAGCGCCTGGATGAGGCCAGCGATCAGTCGTTCACGCTGATTTCGCGCTACGAACTCCGGCGAAAGCCCATGACGTCCCCGCGGCAGTCGGTCCATTCCAGTATTGGAGTCTGCCACCGTACTGTCACTTTCGCCTCCCGGTGTCCACAACCTTTCCCACACCCAGGTACGGTGAGAGCACGAACTGAGACAGTTCCGGCAGCAACTCAGGGGCCCGCTCGACGTCGCCACGTCGGATCTGCAGTTGCAGGATCCAGGCGACTCCGCCCACCAGCGATTCCTCGATCGTCTCCGGCAGATCCGCCCCTGGAGGCGCGCCCTTGCGGAGCAGCTCGACGAAGTCGTGCATCCCGGTGTCGTAGATGCGCGCGGAGTTGGGAGTGGCCGCGATCGCCTCGACCATGCACATCCGGGTCTCGGCGGGGTGGGCGGCGATGAAGTCGAGGAGAGCCTCCAATCCGGCGACGATCCCGTCCTCGGCCGGTCCCTCAGTTTGCTCACATGCCCCTTCGACCACCATCCTCATTTCGGTCAGGGTGAAGTTGACAGCGGAAAGGAACAGGTCCTCCTTGCCGTCGAAGTTGTCATAAAGGGTTTTGCGAGCGACGGCAGCGCGACGGACGATGTCGGCGATCTTCGTCGCCTCATAGCCCCTTTCCGCGGTCAGCTCAGCGATCGCCTCCATCATCCGTCGCCGCTTGTGGCCGGCGACGAACTCCCGCGGCAGCTCCGGTCGAATGGAAGTCATCGCAAACCTTTCTCCATGGGTGAGGGGCGCCCAAGATTAGTAGGGATCCTTACTTGCCCCAGCCTGCCGATGTTCTGGTACCTTGAGAAGACTTGCCGTGTTTTTAATGGAAACATGTGAGTCATCCATGGCCTCTGATCGAATCCAGCTGACCCCCGACACCCTGCTCGCTGCGATCGGTGACGACTGGCCCCCCGAGCAAGTCCAAACCGCCCTCGAACTGCTCGCCAACAGCAGCGGCAAATTCCCATCCGGGGTTCGCAAGCTCCCCTCCGACCTGATCAGAGCGATCCAGCGGGAGCGGCTGATCGTGGCGATGCTCAACGCCGTCGCCGACCTCGGTTACCTGGGGACCAACGTCCAGGACGTAATCGACCGCGCCGGCGTCTCCCGCCCGACCTTCTACGAGCACTTCTCCAACAAAGAGGATTGCTTCCTCGCCGCCTTCGACACCACCGCCGCGCGGCTGCGCAAGAAGGTCGATGCCGCCGCCCGCAAAGGAGGAGACGTCTGGCGCGACCGAATCCGCTACGCACTCGAAGCGCTGCTTCGGTTCGCCAGCCGAGAACCGGACACCGCCCGCACGATCGTGGTCGAGGCCCGGGCCGCCAGCGCTACCGCCGTTAGGCGTCGTGTCGAACTGATGGACCACTTTGCCAATTGCCTGCAAATTCAGGCCCGGGAGCTCCTTCCCGAGAACCGCCTGCAGGCCGACCTGACCGCCTCCGGAATAGTCGGGGGAGTCGAATCTTTGCTTTATTCCCGCCTCTGCAAGCAGGAGTACGAGCAACTCGAATCGCTTCTGCCCTCGCTGATGTACTTCGTGGTTCTCCCCTACGAGGGTCATGAGGCGGCAAGTGAGGCGTTCGCAGTCAACTAAGTCCAGAGTACTAAAATTGGACAACAAGTACAGCTTATTTTCGGCTTCTGTCGCCTGCTTCATCTATTGATGTCCAGGTAATGCGAGAAGCCCGCATCGTCCGCCTCGCGCTGGGCCTCCTCTTTGCCTCGGCGCTTGTCATCGGCCTGACCGGCACCGTCGTCCCCCGCACCTTCTACGAGAACTTCCCCTTCTTTGCCCACTGGGTGAACCTCCTGCCGCCCTACAACGAGCACCTCGTCACCGACGTAGGCGGCCTCTATCTCGGCTTCGCCGTCCTCTTCGCCTGGGCCGCCTGGACCCTCGAGCGCACGCTCGTCCGCGCCGTCTGCGTCGCCTGGCTGCTTACCGCCACCCTCCACCTGATCTTCCACGCTGGTCACCTCGAGGGCTTCGGCACCGCCGACGCGATCGGCGAGCTGACGTCTCTCGCCCTCCTCGTCGGCGCACCGCTGCTGGCGCTGTGGGCCAGCTTCCCGCCCCCGAGTACGCCGCGACCCTAGAATCAAAGCCGCGGCTTCCAGGAGGGGTGCCGGAGTGGTTGAACGGGGCGGTCTCGAAAACCGTTGGCCCTCGTAAGGGGGCTCGTGGGTTCGAATCCCACCCCCTCCGTAGCAGCGCCTGGACCTTGGCGTTTAAATCGCTACTCTTGACTAACGTGGCGGTTCGCTAATCGTGGGTGAGGAAAAAGGGAGGGCCGGCATCATCGGCCAAGAAATGCCGACCCTCCCGAGGTTGCAACGAAGCGTCTATGAGAGCTTCATTACTCAACGGAGTATAGAGTTGGGCTCAAGGGTTGCTACTTCCCGGTAGCGGAGAGGGTGGGATTCGAACCCACGAGGCGGGTTAACCCCGCCCACGCGATTTCCAATCGCGCTCCTTAAGCCACTCGGACACCTCTCCGGGCTTCCCACAGGGTATTGGCTCTCGAGCGGAAGCGGCTAACTGCGACGAGTCGCGAAGAAGTCGCGGAGCAGCGCCGCGCACTCGGCTTCGCGGACTCCGCCGATGACTTCGGGCCGATGGTTGAGCGCCGGCTCTCGCAACACGTCCAGCACGCTGCCGGCAGCACCGGCCTTGGGGTCGGGCGTTCCGTAGACGACGGTCGGGATGCGAGCGAGGACGATCGCGCCGGCGCACATCGCACACGGCTCCAGGGTCACGCAGAGGGTCGTCCCCGGCAGGCGCCAACCGCCGAGGGCCTCGGCGGCGGCCCGGATCGCCAGCACCTCGGCGTGGGCGGTCGGATCGCGCCGCAGCTCGCGCTCGTTGCCGGCCCGGGACAGCAGCTCGCCGTCGCGGAAGATCGCCGCCCCGATCGGCACGTCGCCATGGGCCTCGGCCTTTCGCGCCTCCTCGATCGCAGCTCCCATCGCCAGCTCGAAGTTGCCCGCGTCCACGATCGGGGAGTATGTCCACCGGCAACTTCCGCGGTAGCGCGGTGTTTGTGAAGGGCCTGACCGGACACAGGGATCCGGCAGGCGCCAGAAACGGATGAAACGACTTTCTCGAGCCCTCTTGCCGCTGCTGTCGATCACGGCCATGGCCGTGGCGGCTCCCCCTGCCCAGGCCAGGATCGCGGTCTCGCCCGCGCGCGAATTCGCCCCCCGGCAGCTGCTGGTCAAGTTCGAGGGGCAGCGGACGGGGCGGGCGGTCGCGGTAGCGCCGGGCGCCGGGGTGCGCCGCACGGCCCGGGCTCTACGCGAGAACCCGAACGTCGTCTACGCCGAGCCGAACTACCTCGCCTCGGCTTCGGTCGCCAAAGAGCCATTCGATCCCGACGACTCCGGAACGCTCGCCGGCGGCACCGACTCCTCGGCCGCGGCCGGCGACTGGGCCTTCAAGCAGTGGAACTTCCTCGCACCCGAAGCGAGCGCGGGTGGGCAGCTGCCGGTCTCCCCGGGGGGGATCGACGCGGTCGGGGCCTGGAGGAACCTGATCGAAGCGGGGCGCCCGGGAGCGGCCGGAGTCGTGGTTGCCGTGCTCGACAGCGGCATCGCCTACCGCTCGCTCGGAAGCCGGTTTCGCCGCAGCCCCGACTTCGGGCGGGGCCAGTTCGTACCGGGCCGCGATTTCGTCGACCGCGATCGCATCCCGCTCGACGAAAGCGGTCACGGCACCCACGTCGCCGGCACGATCGCCGAGAAGACGGACAACGGCGTCGGGGTCACCGGCCTCGCCTACCGGGCCAGGCTGATGCCGGTGCGCGTCCTCGACCGCAACGGCTTTGGCAATGCCCTCGATATCGCCCAGGGGATCCGCTTCGCGGTCGCCAACGGCGCCCAGGTGATCAACATGAGCTTCAACTTCGGCTGCGGCAAGCGGGTTCCCATGGTTGACGAAGCGCTGCGCGAAGCCTACGAGCGCGGGGTGATCACGGTCGCCTCCGCCGGCAACCTCGGCTCGGAGGCGTGCGTCTCGGCTCCGGCGACGGGGCCGCGGGTGATCGGGGTGGGGGGGAGCACCGAGGGCGGCTGCCTCGGCGACTACTCGCTGACGGGCGCCGCCATCGACCTGGTCGCGCCCGGGGGTGGCATTCCCCAGAGCCGCTGCCCCTCCGTCGCCGCCCGGCCGATCTACCAGGTGACCCTGCGACCGGGCAGCACCAGGAGCTTCGCGATCCCCGCCGACTACGTCGGCACCTCGATGGCCGCCTCCCACGTCTCCGGCGTCGCCGCCATGCTCCTCGCCAGCGGCAGGGTCAACCCCCTCCTCTCCCCGACCGCGCGGGTGAGGTTCGTGACGAAACGGCTCCGCAACACCGCCCGCGACCTGGGCTATCCGGCGACCCAGCAGGGCGCGGGGTTGCTCGACGCGGATGCGGCGACGGGAACCGGGCCCAGATTCACCGGCCCCTGATGGGCCCTCAGGTGGTGCGGACGATGATGACCGAGCAGGGCGCGTGGTGGGAAACGTTGTTGGGGACGCTGCCGAGGAGGTAGCGACGGGCGCCGGTCATTCCCTTGTTGCCGACCACGATCAGGTCGGCTTTCGTCTCTTCGGCGACGTTGAGGATCGCATCGGCGGGATCGGCCTCGACCGGGTGGGTCTGGACCTCCACCCCCTCTTTCTTCGCCTCGGCGGCGGCGGCGTCGAGGACCAGGTTGACGTCCTCCCGCGGTCCGATCTCGTACTGGACGTCGGCGGGGGCTTCCCGCTGCTCGCCCGAGACCCGGCGTCCCGATACGGGCGCATAGGCGCTGACGATGCTGAGCCTGGCGCCGGAGAGCTTGGCCAGCTCGGTCGCCTGGCGCACCGCCTCGGCGGCAGTCTCGGAGCCATCAGTCCCAACCACGATGCGAGTGAACACGCCGCCTCCTTCGTCGGTGCCGAACGGGCTCGATACTAACGCTGGTTGGCCGGAAGATCGCGGAACCCGTCACCGAGGATTTCGGTTGGCGTGGTGGCGAGCCGGTAGGTCGCGATCACTATCGAGGCCATCAGGCAGGCGACGAGGATCACCATCCCGACTTTCCAGATCCGGGGCACGGGGGAAGCCTAATGGCCCGCTAGGGTGAGGCGAATGGCACTGGAGAAGGTGGCAGAGGGAGTCTGGCTGCTGCG
Source organism: Actinomycetota bacterium (assembly GCA_030852475.1). GTDB lineage: Bacteria > Actinomycetota > Thermoleophilia > Solirubrobacterales > 70-9 > VAYN01. The sequence goes on from JALYWY010000094.1 coordinate 5,554, forward strand.
CGGTGACTTCCGCGGGGCGATGAACATCTACTTCATCGAGGACGGCGACGGGGTCGTCCAGTTCGACGCCGGCACCAAGGCGATGCGCAAGAAGGCGAAGGCCGCGGCCGAAGAGCTGGGCGGGCTGAAGCGGGTCATCCTCGGTCACGCCCATGCCGATCATCGCGGCACCGCGCCTTACATGGACGTCCCGGTCCTCTGCCATCCCGACGAAAAGATCGACGCGGAAATCGATTCCTGGAAGCCGCCCTACTTCGACCTCTCGCAATTGCCCGTGGCATGGGTGCGCTGGATCTATCCCTTCCTGCTGCGGCGCTGGGACGGCGGTGCGGTGCGGATCGCCGACACGGTGATCGAAGGCGACGAAGTCGCCGGCTTCGAGGTCCTGCACTTCCCCGGCCACGCTCCCGGCCTGATCGGGCTCTGGCGGGAGAGCGACCGGGTGGCTCTGGTCAGCGACGTCGTCTACCTCGTCGACTCGGGGCGGCTGAAGCCGCTGCCGGAGGGAGAGGCGAGCGTCCCGCATCCCGCGTGGGCCTGGGATCACGCCAGGGCGAAGGAGTCGCTGCGGCGGCTGGCGGCCCTGGAACCGCGCGTGGTGGGCACCGGGCACGAGCATCCGCTGCGGGGCGAGAACCTGCGCGAGACGCTCGAGCGCGCCGCCGAGAAGTACTGAAACCGCCCGCTCCCTTAAGTTCCAGCGCCTGATGATCGCGACCTACGCCTCGGCGGCGCTGATCTGCGCCGTCTCGCTGCTGGTCGGCCGGGCCGTTCTCTCGCTTGCCGGCAGGCGCGAGTGGTCGTGGCTGGAGCCGGCGGTCGGGTTCGGCGCCGTGCTGACGGTGACCGGGCTGCTGGCGCGGGCGCCGGGCCACGGCACCTCGGCGACGCTGGGGGTGGTGCTGCTGGCGCTGGCCGCCGCGGCGATCGTCTGGTGGGCGGAGTACCGGGCGCCGGGAGCGTGGCGGGAAGGGCTGCCGGTGGCGCTCGTCCTCCTGGTCGTGCTCTCGATCCCCTTCGCGGTCAGCGGCCGCTGGGGACTGCTCGGGATGGGCTTCAACAACGATCTCGGCCTCCACCTCGCCTGGGCCGAGTGGCTGCGCAGCGGCTTCGGCCCCGAGGCCGAGCCGGGCTACCCGCTGGGACCGCACGGGCTGGCGGTGGCGGTGGCGTCCGTGCCGGGGATCGGCCTCGGCCAGGCGTTCATCGGCGAGATCGTCGCGATCGGGGTGATGACCGGCCTCACCGCGCTGGGAGCGCTGCGGAAGCTGGCCCCCGGACGGCGCACGCTCGCCGCCGCGATGGTCGCCCTCCCCTACCTCGCCGCCTCCTACTACGCCCAAGCCGCCTTCAAGGAGACCGCCGAGGCCCTCCTGGTCCTCGCCTTCGCGATCTGGCTGACGCAGTTCGAGGAACTGCCCGCCGGATGGCGCAAGCGGCTGCTCTTCGCGCTGCCGCCGCTGGCGATCGCCGGCGGCATCTTCTTCTCCTACAGCTTCGCGGGCGTCGCCTGGCCGGTGGCGATCCTCGCCCTCTGGAGCTTGACCCTCCCGGCCGTGCGAGCGGCGCTGCGACCGCGCGCACTGCTGCGCTTCCTGCTGCGACCGCTGACCCTGCTGGCGCTGGTCGTCCTCGCCGGCCTCGCCTTCCTGGTCACGATCGGGCCGCTCGGCTTCGCCGGCGCCTTCAACAAAGTCGCCGCCAGCAACACCTACGGCCCCGTCTCAGCACTGGAGGCATTGGGCATCTGGCCGACCTCGAACTACCGCCTCGACGCCGAAGGCAGCGTCCGCCTCCCCGGCCTAGCGGGAGCAATCTCAGTCCTCGCGCTGCTAATCGGCGTGGCTTGGTGGACCCGCCGCCGCGAACTGACGATCCCGATCGCCCTCGGCGCCAGCGCCCTCCTCTACCTAGCCTCCCTCCCCACCAGCGGCGACTACTCCCAGGCCAAGGCCCTGATGATCATGGCCCCGCTGGCGATGCTCGTAATCGTCCGCCCCCTCCTAGAGGAATTCCCAGGCGTTGGGAGCCGGGGGAGGGGGTCCGGCGGACAAC
>JALYWY010000203.1 GCA_030852475.1 Actinomycetota bacterium
CGACTATCAGGAAGAGCGCCGCCAGCACCGGCGCCCGCAGCGCCAGCCCGCCCATCTCGCGGATGTCCTCGCTGCCGGTCCGCTCCAGCAGCAGGGCGACGATGATCAGGATCGGGGCGACGACGAGGCCGTGGTTGACCATCTGCAGGATCGCCCCGTCGGAGCCGTCGGCGCGGAGGGCGAAGATCCCGGCGGTGATGAAGCCGAGCTGGGCGACCGAGGAGTAGCCGGCGATCAGCCGCAGGTTCGTCTGCGTGAAGGCCATCACCGAGCCGTAGAGGATCGAGGCCAGGGCGATCACCAGGACCACCTCCTGGAACTCGACCGTGGCGTCGGGGAAGAGCGGCAATACCACCCGCAGGAAACCGTAGGCGCCGACCTTGGCGAGGACGCCGGAGAAGACGACCAGCACCGGCAGCGGCGCCGCCCGGTAGGCGTCGGGCATCCAGCCGTGGAGGAGGAAGGCCGGCATCTTGACCAGGAAGGCGGCGGCGAAGAACCAGAAGATCCAGCGCTGGCTGCCCTCGCTGAGCGGCTGATCGGCCAGCTGGGAGATCGAGAAGGTGATGTCGCCGCCGTCGGCGGCGATGATCGCCGTCGCGATCGCCGCGACCAGCATCAGCAGCGAGCCGATCAGGGTGTAGATGATCATCTTCAGCGTCGCCGCCGAGGCGGTGAGGCCACCCTCGCCGCTGCGGTCGTAGCCCCAGGCGCCGAAGAGGAAGTAGAACGGCACCAGCATCAGGTCGAAGAAGAGGACGAAGAGCAGCAGGTCCTGAGCAAGGAAGGCGCCCAGCGTCGCCGTCTCGGCGACCAGCATCAGGAAGTAGAAGCTCCTCGGGCTCTCTTGATTTCGGAAAGCCGCAAAGGCGACGCCGCCGACCCACAGCACCGCGGTCAGCAACAGCAGGAAGAGGTTGAGGCCGTCGACGCCGAGGCTGTAGTCGACGCCGAGGCCCGAGATCCAGGGCTCGTCGACCGCGTACTGCAACTCGGAGCTGCCGGAATCGAAGCCGGCGAGGATCGCGACCGCGATGCCGAGGGTGACGAGGGTCCCCAGCGTCGCCCAGGCGCCGACCGCGCGCCGCGGCAGGAAGAGGCCGAAGAGGCCGAACGCGAGGGGTGCCCAGAGGAGTGCGCTACTCATGAGCTGGAAAGGAGGAAGTAGAGGGCCAACCCGGCGAAGCCGGCGAGCAGGAGCAGGGCGTAGCTGCGGACGAAGCCGCTCTGGACGGCGCGGACGACGCCGCCGGCGCCGCGGACGGTCTCGGCGGTGCCGCTGACCAGGCCGTCGACGACGAAGCGCTCGAAGACCCGGTCGGCGAAGCGGGCAATGGCGAGCACCGGGCGGACGACGAGGACGTCGATCAGCTCGTCGAAGTACCACTTGTTGACGAACAGGGTGTGGAGCGGGCGCAGGCGCGCTTCCAGCCGGCGCGGCCGCTCCGGCTGCTGCACGTAGAAGAGGTAGGCGATGCCGATCCCGAGCAGGGAGATCGCGCCGCCGATCGCCAAGCCCAGCCATTCGGCCCCGGCCGAGGGATGGACATGGGCGAAGACCGACTCCTCGAAGACGGGGTGGAGGAAGTCGCTGATCACGTGGACGACGCCCGGGATCTGGACCAGGCCGCCGAACAGCGCCAGCACCGCGAGCACGCCCATCGCCGCCCGCATCGGCCAGTTCTGCTCGGCGATGTGGTGCTCGGAGCCGGGGAAGCCGACGTCGGTGTCCTCGGGCTCGCCGGTCGCCGGGTTCTTCGGCGCCTCGTGGGCGACGTGGCCGGTGTCGATCAGCTCCTTCGCCTCCTTGCAGGGCCTGCCGGGAAGGACCCGGAAGACGAGGCGGAAGGCGTAGACCGCGGTCAGCAGGGCGCCGGCGTAGCCGAGCACGGTGAAGATCAGGTACATCCCGCCGCGCGCCTCGGCGAAGGCGAGGATCTCGTCCTTGGAGAAGAAGCCCGAGGTGCCGGGGAAGGCGGCGAGGGCGAGGGCGCCGCAGACGAAGGTGATCGAGGTGAACCGCATCGCCTTGCCGAAGCCGGACATGCGGTCGATGTTCTGGTCGTTGGCCATCGCGGCGATGATCGAGCCGGCGGCCATGAACAGCAGCGCCTTGAAGAAGGCGTGGGTCATCAGGTGGAACATCCCGGCGCTGTAGGCGCCGATCGCCACGCCCATCACCATGTAGCCGATCTGGCTCATCGTCGAGTAGGCGATCGCCCGCTTCAGGTCGGTCATCACCAGCGCCATCGTCCCCGCCACCAGCAGCGTCGCCAGGCCGGTGAAGGCGGCGACGTCGGCGGCGGTCGGGGCGAGCTCGAAGAGGGTGTGGGTGCGGGCGATCAGGTAGACGCCGGCGGTTACCATCGTCGCCGCGTGGATCAGCGAGGAGACCGGGGTCGGGCCCTCCATCGCGTCGGGCAGCCAGGTGTGGAGCGGCAGCTGCGCGGACTTGGCGAAGGCGCCGACGAGGAGCAGCAGGCAGATCGCGACGATCGTCCACTCGTTGGTCGTGAAAACCTCCGGCGCTTTCTCGAAGACCTCGCCGTAGTCGAAGGCGCCGACCTCGCGGAAGATCAGGAAGGCGGCGAGCACGAGGCCGATGTCGCCGACGACGTTGATCACGAAGGCCTTCATCCCGGCCTTGGTCGCCGTCTCGCGCCGGTACCAGAAGCTGATCAGCGCGTAGGAGGCGAAGCCGACGAAGGCCCAGCCGACGATCAGCAGCACGAAGTTGCCGGCGAGGACCAGCAGCAGCATCGAGAAGACGAAGAAGTTGAGGTAGCTGAAGAAGCGGTGGTAGCCCTCGTCGGACTGCATGTAGCCGTAGGAGTAGAGGTGGATCAGGGTCGAGA
>JALYWY010000120.1 GCA_030852475.1 Actinomycetota bacterium
GAGGCCCAGGACCAGACCCGCGGCTGGTTCTACACCCTGCTCGCCGAGTCGACCCTGCTGTTCGTCACCTCCAGCTATGAGAACTGCGTCTGCCTCGGCCTGATCCTCGACCCCGAGGGGCAGAAGATGTCGAAGAGCCGTGGCAACGTCGTCGACCCCTGGGACGTGCTGAACGCCCACGGCGCCGACGCCTTCCGCTGGTACTACCTGACCGCCCAGCAGCCCTGGGCCGGCTACCGCTTCTCCGTCGACACGGTCGGCGAATCGGTCCGCCAGTTCCTCCTCACCCTCTGGAACACCTACTCGTTCTGGGTGCTGTACGCGAACGCGGAGGGTCTGGGGCCGGGTGACTTCGCGGTCGCGCCCGAGCCTTCCAGCGATCTCGACCGCTGGGCGCTCTCCCGCCTGCAGGCGACGACCGCGACGGTGCGCGAGCGGATGGACGCCTACGACTGCACCGCCGCCGGCCGCGCGATCGCCGATTACGTCGAGGAGCTCTCCAACTGGTACGTGCGGCTCTCGCGCCGCCGCTTCTGGGAGGGCGACCGCGCCGCCTTCGCGACCCTGCGCCACTGCCTGCTGGAGACGGTCGCGATGCTGGCGCCGTTCGTCCCCTTCCTCGCCGACGAGATCCACCGCAACCTCGCCGGCGACGCAGCCGAGCCCTCGGTCCACCTGCGCGACTTCCCCGAGGTCGACGGGTCCCTCACCGACCCAGAGCTCGAGCAGGGGATGGAGGCGGTCCGGCTCACGGTCGAGCTCGGTCGCGCCGCCCGCGCCCAGGCGAAGGCGAAGGTGCGCCAGCCGCTGCGCCGCGCCGTGATCGTCGCCAACGACGCCGAGCGCGCCGCGATCGAAGCCCGCGCCGACCTCGTCACCGCCGAGCTCAACGTCAAGGAGCTCGACTTCGTCAGCGACGAGTCCGAGCTGGTCAGCTACACCGCCAAGCCCAACTACCGCGCCCTCGGCCCGCGCTTCGGCAAGAAGATGCCGCAGGTCGCCGCCGCCGTCGAGGCGCTCGACGCCGCCAGCGTCGCCAACGTCCTCGCCGCCGGCGGCGAGGTGGGGATCTCGATCGAGGGTACCGACCACGCCTTCGGCCCCGACGACATCACCCTCGCCCTCCAGCCCTTGGAGGGCTACGAGGTGGAGGCCGAGGCCGGCCACGCGGTGGCGCTCCAGCTCGAGCTCGACGACGAGCTCCGCCGCGAGGGCCTCGCCCGCGAGATCGTCCACGCCGTCCAGAACGCCCGCAAAGAGGCGGGCCTCGAGATCACCGACCGCATCGACCTCACCCTCGCCGGCGACCCCGACCTACTCGAGGCCGCCCAAACCCACCAGGACTACCTCGCCAACGAGGTCCTAGCGACCTCCGTCTCCTACGACGGCGAGAGCAACGGCGCCGCCGCCAAGATCGACGGCCGCGAGCTCAGCATCGGCGTCAGCCGGGCCTGAGCTAGACCAGTCGCCGCAGTAAGGGTCCGACCGACCCCCTATCCACACGCACCTCAACTCCTCGATACCGCTGTTTGCGTGGCCTCGCTCTCGATGAAGGGGGGAATCTCAACTTCCTCACCCTTAATCGGGCGTGCGATTCACGAAGCACGCCAAGAACAGGCTGCGGCTGTACAAGCTGAGCCGTGCAGACGCGGAATTCGTCGTCGCTAATCCGCTGCGCAAAGAGCGGGAGTTCCCTAACAAGTGGCGGTATCTTGGACAGATCGAAGGCAGATGGATTCGAGTCGTCGTTCCCGATGACGATCCGAATCTCATTTTGAGCGTGCATCCGAGGAGGCACGGATGAGGGTCGACTACGACAGCGAAGCGGATGCTCTATCGATCGACTTGGTCGAGGTAGACCGGTGGGACTTCGGGGAGGAGATAGAGCACACGTCATGCACGGTCGCCGTTCGCGACGGCCGGCCGGTGAACGTGGAGCTCCTGTCTCCAGCAAAGAACCTCGATCAGCTGGAAATTGCGGCTGAGCGCTTCGACCTCGATCCGCAGGCGCTGCTGGCTGCCGCCCGGGCTGGCCTTTCGGTTCCCGATCGACCTGTCACGGTCGAGATCGGCAAGCCTTCTCCGGCTTAATTAGTCCTGCGGCTTCTCGCCGATGATGAAGTCCGATTTCTTCGAGTCGTCGAACTTCACCCAGCAGTGGTCGGGGGAGACCCCGGCCACCTCGACGAGGGCCTCTTCGATGCGTCTGGCGATCTCCGCCTTCTGCTCGTCGGAGCGGCCCTCGTACCAGTGGACGTGAACGAACGGCATGGGAGGACCCGGCCTCGCCTTAGGCGAGCGCCGGCTCCAGCTCGGCCTCGAGGCGGCGCTTCGGCATCGCCCCGACGACTTTCTTCGCGATCGCGCCGTCCTTGAAGAGGATCATCGTCGGGATCGAGAGGACTTCGTAGTTGGCCGCCGTCTGCTGGTTCTCGTCGACGTTGATCGAGACGATCTTGAGGTCGTCGCGCTCGGCGTCGATCTCCTCGAGGACCGGGTGGAC
>JALYWY010000131.1 GCA_030852475.1 Actinomycetota bacterium
GCGATGTCGTCCTCGTCGTAGGGCTGCGGTTCGAGCTCGCGCGGCGGCGCCGCTTCGACCGGCGCGGCGAGCGCATCGGTCCCCTTCTCCATCTCCAGGTTCATGTTGATTTTGAACAGGGTGAGCGTCGGCAGCTCCCGCATCGACTCGGCCCCGGTCTCCTCCATCAGCGCTTCCAGCGTCCCCTTCAGCCCGAGCTTCGAGTCCGGCGGGGTGGCGATCGTGAACCAGAGGTTGAAGTCGTGGGTGCGCAGGTAGTTGTGGGAGACGCCGGGGTGGGCGTTGACGATCTTCGCCGCCCGCTGCGGGTGCTCCGAGTCGACTTTGGCCGCCACCAGCATCGACTCGTAGCCGAGCGCGCGGGTGTCGAAGATCGGCGTGATCTCGCGGATGATCCGGCCGTCGAGCAGGCGCTGGGTGCGGGCGAGGACGTCGTCGAGCTCCAGGTCCGCCTCGCCGGCGACGAGCGCGAACGGCTCGGGGTCGAGCGGGAAGTTCGACTGCAACAGGTTCATCAGCCGCTTGTCGGTCTCGTCGAGCGGGATCGCGGAGCCGTCCTTGCGGCTGCGCGCCTTCGACTGCGGCACTTTCACCGAAGCCACTCTGCGGCCTCCTTCGCGTAGTAGGTGACGATCGCGTCGGCGCCGGCGCGGCGGATCGAGGTAAGCGCCTCGACCACGGCGGCGCGCTCGTCGATCCAGCCGTTGGCGGCGGCCGCCTTCAGCATCGAGTACTCGCCGGAGACGTGGTAGGCGGCGACGGGCGCGCCGGTCGCCGCCTTGACCCGCCGCACGACGTCGAGGTAAGGGAGCGCCGGCTTCACCATCAGCATGTCGGCGCCCTCTTCCAGGTCCAGTTCGGCCTCGCGCACCGCTTCGGCGGCGTTGGCCGGATCCATCTGGTAGCCGCGGCGATCGCCTGATTTCGGCGTCGACTCGGCGGCGTCGCGGAAGGGCCCGTAGAAGGCGGAGGCGTACTTGGCGCTGTAGGCGATGATCGGCACGCCCGAATGCCCCTCCTCGTCGAGCTGGTGGCGGATCGAGCCGATCCGGCCGTCCATCATGTCGCTGGGGGCGACCGCGTCGGCGCCGGCCTCGGCGTGGGAGATCGCGGTTTTCGCCAGCAGCTCGACGGTGACGTCGTTGTCGACTTCGGCGCTCCCCTCGCGGATCACCCCGCAGTGGCCGTGCGAGGTGTACTCGCAGAGGCAGACGTCGGTCATCACGATCAGGTCCGGGTGGGCCTCCTTCAAGGCCCGCACCGTCATCTGCACGACCCCCTCGTCGTCATAGGCGCCGGTGCCGAACTCGTCCTTGGCGGCAGGGACTCCGAAAAGCATCAACGCTCCGATCCCGGCCGCGGCGATCTCGCCGGCCTCCTCGACCAGGTTGTTGATCGAGAACCGCTCGATCCCCGGCATCGAGGGAACCTCCTCGCGCACGCCCTCACCGGCGATCACGAACGCCGGTTGGATCAGGTGAGCGGGCGAAAGCTCGGTCTCGCGAACGAGGCCGCGCAGGGTGTCGGTGCGCCGGAGGCGGCGCAGTCGGGTACTTGGAAACGGCATTAATCCCGAGTTTACGGAAGGGCCAGTAGCTTTCTCGCGGTGCGGGCCACGGGCATCGTCAAGCGCTACGGCGAACGGGAGGCGCTGCGGGGGGTCGACCTAGAGGCCGCGCCGGGAGAACTGGTGGCGGTCATCGGTCCCAATGGCGCCGGCAAGACGACGCTGCTCTCGATTCTTGCTGGAATCGCGAAGCCGGACGAGGGGGAGGTGGACTCCTCGAACGGGCAGGTCGGCTGGGTGCCGCAGCAGGCGGCGCTCTACCGGCGGCTGACGGTGGAGGAGAACCTGCTGCTGTTCGCGCGGCTCGAGGGCCATGAGGACCCGCGGGCGTCGACCGGGGAGATGCTCGAGCTGACCGGGCTGCGCGAGCGGCGGGAGGAGATCGTCGCCCGCCTCTCCGGCGGCAACCAGCAGCGGATCAACATCGCGATCGGGCTGCTCTCGCGGCCGGCGGTGCTGCTCCTCGACGAGCCCAGCGTCGGCCTCGACCCGCGGCAGCGGGCGCGCCTCTGGGAGTTCGTCTCCGGCCTCGCCGGCCGCGGCACCACGGTGATCTTCTCCACCCACGACATCCAGGAGGCCGAGCGCTACGGCGGGCGGGTACTGGTCCTCGCCGACGGCGAGTCGCTCTTCGACGGCTCCGCCGAGGAGCTGCGCGAGGCGGTGCGGCGCGAGGCGCCGGGCGCCGCCGACCGCGACTTCGAGACCGCCTTCGTCGCCTACCTCCAGCACCGGGGGCACTGATGCGGGGCGTGCGCTGGCTGCTGCTGAAGGACCTGCAGATCCTGCGGCGCTCGCCGCTGCAGGCGGTCCTTCTCGTCGCCTACCCGATCCTGATCGCGGTCCTGGTCGGCTTCGCGATCTCGCGCGAGCCGGAAGACCCGCGCGTCGCCTTCCTCAACGAAGTGCCGCCGGACACTCGCATCAACGTCGGCGGGGGGGAACTGCCGAAGGCGAACGTGCGGGAGCAGGTCTGCGAGCGGGTCGAGTGCGTCTTCGTCGACGACCGCGCCGAGGCGCAGGAGAAAGTCGAGTCGGGAGACGTGCTGGCGGCGCTCGTGCTGCCTTCCGACCTGGTCGACAAGATCAACTCGCTCTCGACTCTGACCCCAGGGGTCCCGGAAGTCGAAGTCCTGGTCAACGAGGAAAACGCGGTCAAGGCGGAACTCGTCGACGACCGGATCACGACCCTGCTGGCCGAAGCGAACCTGAGAATCGCGCGGCGGATCGGCGCCGAAGGGGGCCGCTACCTGGGCTTGCTGGTCGAAGGCGGCCAGCTCGAGGTGCTCGGCGAAGCGATCCCGATCCTCGGTCTGCGGACCAGCGCGCGGATCCTCGGACAGGTGACGCCGGCGCTGCCGCCCTCGCTGCGGCCGGCGCTGGAAGAAGTGACCGAGTTCGCCGCCCAGGCGCGCGACAACCTCGACGTCGCCAAACCGCTGATCGACCGGCTGGCGCAGCCGATCAAAGTCGACAAGGTGGCGGTGGGAGGCGATAGCCCGCCGCTGGAAATCTTTGCGATCGCCGTCGCGGCGACGCTGACGCTCGCCTTCGTCGTCGTCCTCCTGGTTGCCGGGTCGCTGGCGCTGGAGCGGGAGGAGAACGCCTTCGCGCGGCTGACCCGCGGGCTCGTCTCCAGCGGCGGCCTGCTCGGCGAGAAGATCCTGCTCGGGATCGCGGTCGGGTTGGTGGTGACCCTGCTGATGCTGCTCGGGATGCGGATCTTCGTCCCGCTCGAGTTAGGCCGGATGGGCCTGTGGCTGCTCGCGATCCTCGCCAGCGGCGCGGCGCTCGGGGCGGCGGGGGCGGCTCTCGGGGCGGCGGCGCGCGAGGTGCGGGCGGTCTCCCTGCTCGCCTTCATGGTCACCCTGCCGATCGCCTTCCTCTCACTCGTCCCCTCCGGCGCCGTCAGCCCCGCCGTCTTCGATGCGATTCGCTACGTCACCGCGCTGTTCCCGTTCAAGCCGGCCCTGGAAGCGATCACCGCCGCGCTCGACGAGGCAGGGCCGGGGATCGGCGAGCCGCTGCTGCACCTGGCGGCCCTCTTCATCGCCTACGCGGCGCTGGCCCGGCTGGCGCTGCGCCGGTTCAGCTCAGTTTGAGCCCGCCGCGCTCGACGCAGTAGCGGACGAACTCCTCCAGGCTCGACCCCGGCGCAACCTCCGCGCGCACGTGCTCGAGCACCGCCGGCTCGTCGAGCTCGGGCAGCGTCCTCCCCGCCGACCGCACCGCCGCCAGCGCCACCGGCGAGCCGTCGATCGACAAAGGGCCGTGCTTGCTGCGGTAGGCGGCGACCCCGTCTATCTCGACCAGGTCGTAGTTCGGCTCGCTCACCGCCAGCAAGGCCCGCTGCTCCTCGGTTGGGTAGATGACGAAGACCGGTGCCGTCGTTCCCAGGCTCTCCAGCAACGTCGCCGGCACCGCTCCGTAGGGGGAGACGTGGGCCGAGTAGACGACGTCGAAGCCCTCCAGCTCCGATCGCATCACCGGCATCTCGACTCCCGGCAGCGGTGCCAGCTTGCGCGCCAGCGCATCCGGGGCCGCGTTCGCCCCGTAGGAAAGGAGCGGGGTGCGCGCAGAGAGGTCCGTCCCTGCACCGGGCAGCCCGCGCGCCTCCCCATCCACGTAGAGGTAGGAGCGGTCCGGGGTCGCGTAGGGGTAGGCAAGCGCCCGCTCCAAGATCGCTGCCGTCTCCTCCGGATCCACCACCGCGCTCAATCTCGCAGATAAGGTCGGCGCAGGATGAAGGTCCTTTTCATCGGCGATGTGGTCGGCAGTCCGGGGCGCCAGGGCCTGCACGAAGCGATGCCCGAGCTGCGCGAGCGGCACGCGCCCGACCTGGTGATCGTCAACGGCGAGAACTCGGCCGGGGGCGTCGGCATCACCGAACGCACCGCCAATGACCTCTTCGACGCCGGCGCCGGCGTCATCACCACCGGCAACCACGTCTACCGCCACCGCGAGGCCTACGACTTCCTCGACTCCGAGGACAGGGTGATCAGGCCGGCCAACTACCCGCAGGCGAACCCCGGGCGCGGCCACACCGTGGTCGAGGTCGGCGAGATGCGGGTGCGGGTAGTCAACCTCAGCGGCGGCGTCGGCCTCCGCGTCGCCCGTTCCCCCTTCGACACCGTCGACTCGATCCTCAGCCACCACGAGGCCGACGCGGTGATCGTCGACTTCCACGCCGAAGTGACGAGCGAGAAGGTGGCGATGGGCTGGCACCTCGACGGCCGCGTGGCGGCGGTCTTCGGCACCCACACCCACGTCCCCACGGCCGACGGCCGCGTCCTCCCCGGCGGCACCGCCCACATCTCCGACGTCGGCATGACCGGCTCGCGCACCAGCGTCCTCGGCGTGAAGCCGGAGCAGGCCCTGCGCTCGCTGATCACCCAGATGCCGACCCGGTTCGAAACCGCGACCGACGACATCTGGGTGATGGGCGCGGCGGTAGAGATCAACCAGCTGGGTCTGGCCGACTCTTTCGAGCAGGTGCTGCTGCCAGTGCGATGAGCAGCAGCGGGTAGAACCAGACGATGTAGAGGTAGAACCAGTGCTGCAGGGTGAGCTGGAGAAGGATCAGGAGGGCGGCCGAGAGGGCGGCGAGCTGGACCAGGGACTTGTGGCGGGGGACGAAGGCGAAGGCAACGGAAAGCCCACCCAGCAGAATCAGCAGTGCGACCCGGATCGGTTCCAGTGAAGTCTGTCCCCAGATGCTGAACGGAGAGTCGCGGTCGGTCTGGCTCTCGATTGCTCTTTCGTAGAACGTCTCCAGCCCGGGGTCGATCACAGGCCACGTCATCACGACGACGGTCACCAGAGCAAACCCCGCGAGGAACAGGAGCCATTGCCGACGTTGACCCGCGGGTGGCGACGATCGGGAGGACTCTCCCGGTAGGGAGAGCCCCCGATCGGAGACAGGACCCGCGGGCCGGTAACGCCAGTACATCGGGGTGAGGGGGGCGGCTACGAACTTGGCCCAGGTCGCGGCGGCGAGCAGTGCGCCGCGTGCCAGGGGCTTCGCTGCGAGCAAGAGGGTGGCTACGAGAAGCGCCGCGATCAGTGAGTCGTTGGAGTTCGACTCGAGGGCGTAGGCGGTATAGGGGTAGGCGGCCCAGCCGAAGGCGAGGGTCGCCGCGAGGCGGTGGCCGGCGGGCCCGGGGCGGATCCGCATCGCCAGCAGGATCAGCAGGACGAAGGTGGCGACGTCGAAGAGGATCGCGGCGCCGTGGGCCGCTGGCAGGTCATCCCACTCGCCCGACCAGGGCCAGATCAACTCGAAGGGGACGTAGGCGAGGTAGTTGACCGGGCCGTAGGTGTCCCCGGCGGAGATGTCATCGGGGAAGTTGTCGTAGAGCGGCTCCCCGTGGGTGATCCGGTCGGCGCCGACCACGCCGGCGTAGCCGACGTCGATCGCGCCCGAGTCGGCGACGTTGAGGCCGACCCGGAAACCCATCAGGAACAGCGCCGCGACGATCATCCACGCCACCGGCCAGACCGGCCGCAGCCCCTCCCCCATCCCTCGCCACCCGATCCACAGGCAGCGGCCGAGCAGGTACAGGAGCACCGGGTAGACGAGCGGGACCGAGACGCCGATGTTCGCCCGGTTGAAGAAGAAGTGGGAGACGCCGAAGGCGAGCAGGACCAGCAGGTCGAGGTTGGCAACCCTCCGCAGCCGCCGCCAGTCGATCAGGCCGAGGAGGAAGATCGCGCAGAGGGGCAGGAAGACGTAGGGCGCGTTGAGCTTGTGGCCGAAGGCGCCGGAGTAGCCGCGGGCCATCTTCCAGGCGACCTGGTGGCCGGTCCACGACTCGAGCACCTCGCCGCTCCCGGGGTCGACGACGACCAGCGCCAGCTGATCTCCGTCGGCGAAGTAAGCGACCTCCCACCGATCGTCGTCGTTGATCGACGCGGTGGCGGCGAGCTCGCCGTTCTCCTCTTCCTGCTCGCGGACCTTCGGGTCCTGGTCGGCGGCAGCGATCGCTTCGCTGCGCGAGATCCGCTCCGCGTCGGCCGCGAGCGCCGGCGTCGCCATCCACGCCAGGGCAACCGCGGCGACCAGGAGGGCCGCTCTCACGCCACCCCGAAGTGCTCGCGGATCGCGGGGGCGACGTCGCGCAGCGTCCACTGCTCCCGCTCCGCCGCCGACGCCGGCCCGCAACCGACGAAGAGCAGCGGTCCGAGCGAGTCGCCGGCGTGCAGCGCCCCGTGGCTGCCGCCGCCGGCGTGGCTGACCCCGCCCCAGTCGACCGCCTCGAACCCGAGCTCGAGCGAGACGACGAAGTCGCCGGCGTGGGGAGCGGTCAGGGCCGACCAGACGCGCGCCAGCGGGTCCGGGTAGGTCTCGCTGCTGAGCCGCCCGTCCACGACCGAGGCCTCCAGCGCCGCCAGCTCTCCCCCGATCTCCCAGCTGCCGCCGCGCAGGTCTTCAACCTCGTCGCCGGGGCGGAACCGGATCGCCGCCTCGCCTCGCTCGACCACAGCCCACATCTCGCCCGCCGCGGAAAGGCCGGGGCTCTCGCGCCGCAGCGGCACGCCCTCGGCGTCCTCCAGCCGGCAGACCAGGTCGACGCCCTCCGTCACCTGGAGGCGTTCGGCCACCGCCCGCGGGTCGGCCCGCTCCCCCTCCCCCGGCAGCAGGTAGACGTGGGCGGCGCGGCCGGTCGGGCTGACCGCGAGCTGGGCCAGCTCCGGCCGCTCCTCGGAGGGCTGCAGCACCGACCACTCGGCCGCCAGCAGCTCCGCCAGCGGCAGGCCGCGGTTGACGTCGGTCTGCGAGTGATCGGCGAGCAGGATCACCGCGTGGGTCTCGAGGAACTCGTCGAGGCCTCCGGCCGCCTCGGCGAAGGTCGCGAAGGCGGCGTCCGCGCGGGCGATCGACTCGACGCTCGCCTCGGGTCCGTGGCGGTGCGAGTAGTGGTCGTTGTCCGGGAGCGAGAGGAGGAGGAAGTCGTAGAGGTCCTCGCGCAAGAGCTCGGCCGCGCAGCAGGCCGCGTAGCCGTCGCGGTTGCCGGGGATCGAGGTCGAGCGGCAAGGCACTTCGCGACTGGCGTAGAGGTCGCCGTAGAACAGGTCGGTCGGGCCCCAGGTGTGGTGGTGGAACTTCAGTTTCGTCGCGTCGATCGCTTTGCGCAGCAGCCCCTCCAGCGAGACTTCGTGTCGCTGCCGGCCGCGGTAGATCAGGAACGGCGTGCAGGCGGTGCGTTCGCCGGCGTCTTCGAGGCTCTCGAAGACCGTCTCGATCTCCGGGCTGAGATGGGCCAGGTTCATGTTGTAGACGAGGTCGTAGAGGGCGCGAAAGACCCCGAAGGCCCGGCTCGCCTCCAGCGAGGACCCGTACTCGACGTAGCGCCGCTCGAGCCGGTGGTACCAGTTCATGCCGCTGATCCAGTGGCGGTCGGCGCCGACCCCGGTGACCATCTCGGCGCTGGCGACCGGGGTCACCGAGGGGAAGCTGGAGACGCAGTCCGGGACGAGGACGCCGCGCTCGATCAGGGCCGCGAAGGTCGGTGCCCATTCCTCGGCGACCGCGCGTTCGAGCATGTCCGTCCGCAGCGAGTCGACGTAGGTGAGGACGAGCTTCTTCGGAGCCGGCATGGTCCGAATGATGCCCGGCGCGGGGACGCCGCTAACGGAGGACGCGGAGCCCGGCGTGTTTGCGCTGGGCGCGGCGGTGGCGGGTGACCCCGAGCCAGACCAGCGCCAGCGCGAAGACGATCGCCGCGACCGCGAGGAAGAGCGAGATCGCCGCCACGATCACCGCCGCCAGGGCGACGATGAAGGCGAGGGCGCCGGCGCCGCTGCCCTTGCGACGGCTGGCGCCGTAGACGACGTCGCTGATCACGATGCAGCCGAGGGCGGCGCCGACGGCCGCGGCCAGCGCTCCGCCTACGTCGTCCATCAGGAAGCCGGCGATCAGGCCGATCACGGCGGCGAGGATCGTCATCCGCCCGCGGGCGGAGCCGTGGGTGCCGGCGGTGCCGGCGAGCATCCCGATCGCGATGCCGATCCCGAGGTCGGTGAGAATGTCCACGTGCCAAAACCTAACCAGCCGGGCGAGCGGGCGTCGATCCGCCACACTTCCGGGATGAGCGAAGTGCCCGAGCCGACTCACAGAAGGCGCTCCCACGCCGGTACCCGCGACCTCGAGCGCTACGCCGGGCTGTTCGCCGAGCGGACCGGGGTGATGCGCTCCTCGGCGATGCGCGACCTGATGGCGATCACCGCGCGGCCGGAAGTGATCTCGCTCGCCGGCGGCCTGCCCGACACCTCCACCTTCCCGCCGCAGAGCTTCGCCGCGCAGATGACGCGGATCGCCCAGGAGTCGGCGGCCAAGGCGCTGCAGTACGGACCGACCGAGGGCTTCGAGGAGACCAAGGACTGCATCCTCGAGGTGATGGGCGCCGAGGGGATGCTGCCCGACCCCGACGACATCATCGTCACCACCGGCGGCCAGCAGGCGATCGACCTCGTCTGCAAGACCCTGCTCGACCCCGGCGACGTCGTCATCTGCGAGGCACCGACCTACCCCGGCGCGATTCCCACCCTCTGCAGCTACCAGGCCGACGTCGTCCAGGTCGAATGCGACGAGGACGGGATGCAGGTCGAGGTGTTGGAGCAGTTGCTCGGGGAGCTGCGCGAGGAAGGCCGCCGGCCGAAGTTCATCTACTCGGTGCCGAGCTTCCAGAACCCGGCCGGGGTGACGATGTCGCTCGAGCGCCGCCGCCACCTGGTCGAGCTGGCGCGGAGCAACGAGCTGCTCGTGATCGAGGACA
>JALYWY010000144.1 GCA_030852475.1 Actinomycetota bacterium
GCCTCGCCCGACGTGATCGGCGTCACCGGCGGCGCCGGCTTCGGCGCGATCCTGATCATCATCCTCTTCCCGGGCTCGATCGCGCTGCTGCCGATCGGGGCGCTCGCCTTCGGCCTCCAGCTGCGGCGGCGCCGCTCGTCTCGCCGCGGCGCTCATACGACCTTGCGCAGCAGCCAGAGGAAGAGGGGGACGCCGAGGATCGCCATGAACGGGCCGACCGGCATCTCGATCGGCGCCCGCAGCGTCCGCGCCAGGGTGTCGGCGGCGGCCAGCAGCGCGGCGCCACCGAGGGCCGAGGCGGGGACGACGAAGGCGTGGCTGGAGGTGCCGCCGGCCATCCGCACGACGTGGGGGACGACCAGGCCGAGGAAGCCGACGAGGCCGGCGATCGCCGCCGAGGCCGCCGCCAGCAGCGCCGCTGCGATCGCCGCGCCGAGCCGGATCAGGTGCGGGCGCGAGCCGAGCGAGCCGGCGACGTCGTCGCCGAGGGCCAGCCGGTCGAGCGGCCGGATCAGGAAGGCGGCGGCGACGAAGCCGACCGCGAAATAGGGCCAGATCGCGCTCATCTCCTCCCAGCCGCTCGAGGTGAGCCCGCCGGCGATGAAGAAGATCGCCGAGGGCGCTTTCTCCGGATAGGCGGCGAGCAGGCCGGTGGTGCCGGCGGTGAAGAGGGAGAGGACGGCGATCCCGGCGAGGATCACCTTGCCGGTGCTGCCGCGGTTGGCGCCGCTCCAGGCGATCGCGAAGACGAGTGCGGCGGCGAAGAGGCCGAAGGCGAGCGCCCCGATCGGCAGCAGCGCGATCGAGCCCGGGAAGAGGATGATGATCAGGATCGCGCCGAAGCCGGCGCCGCCGGTGACGCCGATCACGTCGGGCGAGGCGAGCGGGTTGGCGAGCGCTCCCTGCAGGATCGCGCCGGCGACCCCCAGCGCGGCGCCGACGGCGAGCGCCTCGACCAGGCGCGGCAGCCGCAGGGTCTCGACGATCTGCTGCTCGGGCCCCGCCGCTTCGTTGCCGAGGAGGGTGTCGATCACGGCCTCGACCGGCACCTTGACCGCGCCCAGCGCCAGCGAGGCGACGGCGGCCGCGACCAATGCCACGACCAGCGCCGCGTAGACGAGCGGCCGGCGCAGCGAGACGCCGGCCTCGAAGGTCGTCAGGCCGTGGGCGCTCATCCAGGCCAGTTGTCGAGGTAGCTGCGGCGGACCTTGCGGATCGTGTGGACGACGTCGGTGCCGGCCTGCAGCAGGGAGTTGTCGACCGAGATGTAGATGCGGTCGTTCTGCACGGCGCTGGTCCCGGCCCAGGCGGGGTTCGAGCGCAGGTACTCGGCCAGGCTCGGGATGTCGTCCTCCTCGGCGTGGGGCACGGCGATGATCACGTCGGGGTTTTCGGCGACCACGACTTCGTCGGAGATCCGCTCGAAGCCGGACGCTGACTCGACCCCCCCGGTCAGCAGCTCGCCGCCGGACTTGGTCACCAGGTCGCCGCCCCAGCTGTTGGGAAGGAAGACGAAGGGCGTGCGGCCGACGCCGAGGATCAGCATCACCCGTGGGCGCTCCTCGATGTCCTGGCGCGCCTGCGCCACCCGTTTCTTGATGCTCTTGACCAGCGCTTTCGCCGCCGTCGGCCTGCCGACCAGCTTGCCGATCGAGAGCATCTGCGAGTAGGACTCGGTCAGCTTGCGCGGCTCGCGGATCAGGACCTTGATCCCGAGGTCCCCCATCGACTCGTTGCCTTTCGCCCAGGTCGGCGAGGAGAGGACGATGTCCGGTTCAAGCGAGGCGAGCTGCTCCAGGTTCGGCCCGTTCGGATGCGAGAGCGGCAGCACCGGGACGCCCTTCAGTTTCGGCGAGATCCGCTCGCGGCCGCCGAGCGTCTGGCCCACGGCGACCGGCTTGACGCCGAGCTTGGCCAGCGTGTTGGCGCCGAACGGGGTCAGCGCGACGATCCGCGGCGGCTTCGCCTGCGCGCCCGCCGGCAGCGCCAGGAGGCCGAGGACGAGCAGGGCGAGGAGAAGGCTCCGCCTCACGCCGCGGCCTCCGCGACCTCGACGTCCAGCACGTCGTAGCAGCGGACCTCGTTGCCGTGGGCGAACTGCCCGTCGGCGTGGCGGTGGCTGCGCTTGAAGAGCTCGCTGCCGACCCAGGCCTTGAAGGTCTCCTCGTTCTCCCACTTGGTGAGGACGATGTACTCGCGGTCGCGATCCCGCCGCAGCAGTTCGAAGCCGACGAACCCCTCCGCCTGCTGCACCAGCCGCTCGCGGTTGCGGAAAGCGCGCTCGAAGTCCTCGACCCTCCCCTCGTTGGCTTCGACGACGTTCATGACGACGAACAAGATCCGGCTCCTTTCGGATTAGGGCTACCTAACTGGTTAGGGTGGCCTAATTAGGGCCACCTAATCGCGGCAGGATAGGGAATTCCGACAGCAGAGGTCGGGTTGGGCCCGCTGAGCGAGCTTTGCGACCGCCTATCGTCCGGGCATGGAGCTGAGGACGCCGGACCCGCTGGTCGCACCCGAGCCGCCGACGGCCGAGGAGCTGGACAAGGAGCGCAGGCGGTCGCGGCTCCAGAAGGCCGGCGGGCTGCTGGTCCTGCTCGCCTTGGTGGCCAGCAAAGCCAAGGGGCTTGTCTTGGCCCTGACCAAGATCAAGGCGGTGACGACGCTCGGGACGATGTTCATCTCGATCGCCGCCTACGCCCTGGCCTTCGGCTGGCCTTTCGCCGTCGGCTTCGTCCTTTTGATCTTCGTCCACGAGATGGGGCACGTGATCCAGCTGCGCCGCGAGGGGGTCGAGGCCTCGGCCCCGATCTTCATCCCCTTCCTCGGCGCGGTGATCGCGGCCAAGTCCCTGGGCGAGGACGCCGCGGCGGAGGCCCGGGTAGGGCTGGCCGGCCCGATCCTCGGCACCATCGGGACCCTGATCCCGCTCGCCGTCTGGCTGGCGACCGGAAGCGACCTCTGGCGCGCCCTGGCCTACGTCGGCTTCTTCATCAACCTGATCAACCTGCTGCCGGTGCTGCCGCTCGACGGGGGACGGGCGATGGCCGTCCTCGGCCCCAAGGTCTGGATCGCCGGGATCCTCATAGCCGTCGCCGCCGCCGTCGTCTTCCTCGGCCCGATCATGCTTCTGCTCATCCTCCTGCTCGGCGGCCCCGAGCTCTACCACCGCTTCAAGGACCGGCGCTCGGAGAAGAGCCGGAAGTACCACTCGGTCTCGACGAGGACCAAGCTCGCCGTCGGCGCCGTCTACCTGAGCCTCACCGTCCTGCTCATCGTCGGCGTCGCCGAGACCTACGTGCCCCGCACCCTCTAGCCGAAGAGAGAAGAAAGCGGACGACGGGGGTCGAACCCGCGACCTCAAGCTTGGGAAGCTTGCGCTCTACCAACTGAGCTACGTCCGCGCGGGCTTTGATTCTACGCGTGGGCGGGCTGCCGGAGCCCCGTGGGATCTAGTCTTCGCGGTCCGTGAGCGCTCGCTCTGCCATCGCAGTCCTCGCCGTCCTGGCCGTCGTCGGCCTGCTCGTCTTCGGGCTGGTCAACAAGGGGTCGTCGGGGGTGACGGTGGGCGAGGCGGCGCCGGATGAGCCGCTCCCCCGGCTCGAGGGAGGCGGGACGGAATCGCTGGCCGATTACCGGGGGCGCTGGGTGCTGGTCAACTTCTGGGCCTCGTGGTGCGTTCCCTGCCGCGAGGAGGCGCCGGCGCTGGAGCGGTTCCAGCGGGAGCACGCGGGGCCGAAGTTCACGGTGCTGGGCATCGACAGCCGCGACCTGACCAGCGACGGCGTCGCCTTCGTCGAGGAATACGGGCTCAGCTACCCGCAGCTGCGCGACGGCGACGGCGACGCCGCCCGCGACTACGGCACCACCGGGGTGCCGGAGAACTTCCTCGTCGACCCCGCCGGCAGGGTGCGATTGCTCGTCCGCGGCCCGATCACCGAGGAGTACCTGCGCGAGGAAGTGGCGCCGCTGCTGCCGGGCGGCAAATCGTGAAGGCGCGGACGCTCGTCCTCGCGCTGGTCGCGCTCGCGGCCCTCGCCCCCACGGCCCTCGCCGCCGAACAGGTGACGCTGGGGGAGATCGAAGAAGAGGTGATGTGCCCCGTCTGCGGGACGCTGCTGCAGCTCGCCGAAGCGCCGCAGGCCCAGCGCCAGAAAGCCTTCATCGCGCGCCTGATCGAAGAAGGCAGGAGCGAGGAGGAGATCAAGGACGCGCTGGTCGCCGAGTACGGCGACGAGGTGCTGGCGACTCCCGAGGGCTCCGGTTTCAGCCTCTCCGCCTACGTGGTGCCGATCGTCGCCTTCCTCGTCGCCGCGGTGGCGCTGGCGATCGGCGTCGTCCGCTGGCGCCGAGCCGGGAGCGGGCCCGACGATCGCGAGCCGGAGGCTCGCTCCGGCGGCCCCGGCGACGACGAGGCGAGCCGGCTCGACGCCGACATCGCCCGCTACGACCTTTAGCTGACGGCTACACAGCCGAGCACCGGGGCAGGCAGCCGGCGCAACGCTGACTTGAGGGCGCGGCCGTCGCGGCTCTTCCGCTCTGCCGCCGGCAAGCCGGCGACGATCGCGTCCGCTTGGCGGGCGACGGCAAGGCAAGGGCCTGGCCGTTCGCCCGATACCGGAGGCGAGAGGACGAGGACGAGCTCGTAGGCCGCCCGCAGTTTCTCCAGCATGTGGGCGAAGCTCTGCAGGCCGAGCAGGGTCTCGGCCTTGGTCGCCGGCCGCCCCGCGCAGAGGCAGACGAGCGGCTCGCTCGAACCAGCCGCCGGCCCGGCAAGCGCCACCGGCTGCAGCACGTCCGCCGGCTCCGCCTCCCAGCGCAGGTACTCGTGCAGGCCGGGGGCCGCGTCGAGGCCAAGGTGGGCGGCGAGCCGCGGCTGAGCAAGGTCGCAGTCGACGAGGATCGTCCGCTTTCCGGCAGCCGCGGCCGCGGCCGCGATCGCGATCGCGGCC
>JALYWY010000151.1 GCA_030852475.1 Actinomycetota bacterium
CGATTCGCTTGACGTCTGCCGCCGCTGCCGCCGCGGCGAAGTTCTTCGCTCCCTGACGATCCCGCTCGGCGAAGTTACCGTCGGAGCCGCGCCCCATCGAGTGGACGAGGTAGTACGCGACCTCGACGCCCTCCAGCGCCGGACCGAGCGTCTCCGGCTCGAGCACGTCGCCGCGGCAGACCTCGCAGCCGGCCAGGTCCGCCGCCCGCTCGGGCTGGCGCGCCAGCGCCCGCACCTCGCGCCCTTCCTCGCGCAAGCGCCTGCACAGAAGGCCCCCGATGTATCCCGTTGCTCCAGCGACGGCGATCACGCCGCTCAGTTACCCGAGCAGCGGGAAATCAGCCGTAGCGCTCGCCGATGATCTCCCGGAGCTTCGAGCGATCGTGGCGGGCGTGGACGCGGCGCACCGTGCCGGAGCGCGAGCGCATCACCAGCGACTCGGTGGTGGCGCCGGGGCCGCGGTAGCGGACGCCCTGGAGGACGTCGCCGTCGGTGACGCCGGTGGCGGAGAAGAAGACGTCGTCGCCCGAGCAGAGGTCGTTGGCGGTGAGGACGCGGTCGAGGTCGTAGCCCTCGTTCACCGCCGCCGAGCGCTCCTCGTCGTTGCGGGGCCAGAGGCGCCCGATCAGCTGGCCCCCCATCGACTTCAGGGCCGCGGCGGAGATCACGCCCTCCGGCGTGCCGCCGATCCCCCACAGCAGATCCACCGGGGACCGTTCGCTCACCGCGAGCAGCGCCGCGGAGACATCGCCGTCGGTGATCAGGCGGATACGGGCGCCGGCCTCGCGGACTTCGCGCATCGCCTCCTCGTGACGGGGGCGGTCGAGCATCACCACGATCACGTCGCCGACCGAGCCGCCCTTGCGCTCGGCGATCAGCTTCAGGGTCTCCGGCAAGGGCCGGTCGAGGTCGAGCAGGTCGGCGATCTCTTCCCCGCCCGCCATCTTTTCCATGTAGACGCAGGGGCCGGGGTCGAACATCGTCCCCCGCTCGGCCAGGGCGATGACCGAGATCGCGCTCGGCATGCCCAGCGCGCAGAGGCGGGTGCCCTCCAGCGGGTCGACGGCGATGTCGACGATCGGAGGAGAGCCGTCGCCGATCTGCTCGCCGTTGTAGAGCATCGGCGCCTCGTCCTTCTCCCCCTCGCCGATCACGACCGTGCCGTCCATCGCGACCGAGTCGAGGACGTGGCGCATCGCGTCGACGGCGGCCTGGTCGGCGGCGATCTTGTCGCCGCGCCCAACCCAGCGGGCCGAGGCGAGGGCAGCCGCCTCGGTAACCCGGACGAGCTCGAGCGCCAGGTTGCGGTCCGGCTTCGCGGTGGCGGCGGTCCCGGTCGCCTGTGAAGAGGACTCCATCGGCGTTGGAGGCTATCCAAGCCGGTACGTGGACGTATGCACGATTCGGCGAGAGCGCTTAAAGAGACGCCGTGTAGGAGCCGAGTGACAAAGAATGCAAGGACCTGAGCTCGAGCGTCTCGGCCAGGAGCTGAGCGCTCGCACCGGCGAGGTGGTGGCGCGAATGATGCGGCGCTCCGCCGAATCGACCACGACGCTGGCGAAGGTCGTCGAAGAGAGCTTCGAGGACGTCGGCGCCGTCTCGACCGTCGCCGTCGCCCGCTGGATGGCCGGCGAGGGCGAAGCGGTGGCACGGAAGGTCGGCCAGGAGTCCTGGCGGATCTTCGCCCAGCTCGCCTCCCAGCGCGAGGCGCCGCTGAACGAGGTGACCAAACGCTGCCTGCGCTGGCGCGACTGCACCCTCGAGGTGCTCGACGAGAGCGCTGGCGATCTCGGCCTCTCCGAAGAGACGTTGGAGACGGCGCGGCGGATGGTCCAGCGCAGCCTCGACGTGACCCTGGTGCGGATGTGCCAGTCCTTCGAGGACGAGCGGCAGCGCGCCCACGAGGAACTGACCAGCCGCGAGAAGGAACTCGTCTTCCTCGCCACCCACGACGCGCTGACGGGATTGCCGAACCGGACCCTGATCCTCGACCGGATCGAACAGACCCTGACCCGGGCGCGGCTGCAGGGGGAACCGGTGGCGGTGCTGTTCGTCGACCTCGACAACTTCAAGGCGATCAACGACTCGCTCGGTCACGGCATCGGCGACGAACTGCTCTGCGCGGTGGCCGAACGGCTGGAGGGCGTGATCCGCGAGACCGACGCCCTCGGCCGGCTCGGCGGCGACGAGTTCGTCGTCGTCGCCGACGGGATTTCCCTGGCGGCCGGGCCGGAGCTGATCGCCGAGCGGCTGCTGCAGGCGTTCGGGGAGCCGTTCGTCCTCGGCGAGGAGGGCGAGACCCGCGTCCACGTCAAGGCAAGCATCGGCATCGCCACCGGCCTGCGGCCCTCCGCCGAAGAGCTGCTGCGCGACGCCGACATCGCCATGTACCGCGCCAAGTGGGGCGGCAAGAGCAATTACCTCCTCTTCGAGTCGGGGATGGAGGACGAGGTGCAGTCGCGGCTGGAGCTCGAACTGGACCTGCAGAGCGCGCTCGCCAACGAGGAGTTCTTCCTCGTCTACCAGCCGACCTTCGACCTGCAGGAGATGACGCCGACGGGGGTCGAGGCGCTGATCCGGTGGCGCCGCCCCGGCCGCGGCGTCGTCCAGCCCGAGGACTTCATCCCGCTGCTGGAGGACTCGAAGCTGATCGTCGACGTCGGCGCCTGGGTGCTGCGGGAGGCCTGTGCGCAGGCGGCGCGCTGGCAGCAGGACGGGCGCACGCTGGAGCTCTCGGTCAACGTCTCCCAGCTGCAGCTCGACACCGACGATTTGATCGCCGACGTCAAAGGGGCGCTGGCGACGAGCGGCCTGGCGCCGGAGGCGCTGACGCTGGAGATCACCGAGACGTCGCTGATGAGCAACGCCGAGGAAACGGCGCGGCGCCTGTTCGAGCTGAAGCGGCTCGGGGTGCGGATCGCCGTCGACGACTTCGGCACCGGCTACTCCTCGCTCTCCCACCTGCGCCAGTTCCCGGTCGACGTGCTGAAGATCGACCGCTCCTTCGTCTCGCAGCTGGCCGAGGGAGGCGAGAACGAGATCCTCCTCCACACCCTGGTCCAGCTCGGCAAAGCGCTGGAGATCGAGACCACGGCGGAGGGAGTCGAACGCCCGCAGGACCTCTCGGTGATCCGCGACAAGGAGTGCGACAACGCCCAGGGCTTCCTCTTCGCCCGGCCGCTCAGCGCCCAGGACGCGGACTCGTTCTTCAGCAGTTGGTCGCCGGACCGACGCTTCGAGCTTCGGCATGGCGACGAGGGCGACGATAGGGTGGCGGTCGATGGATCGCTGGGGCCTGACGCTGCCGCTGCCGGGACTGACGCTCGCTGACCACGAGGAGCTGGTCAAGCGCGCCGAGGCGGCCGGCTACACCGACCTTTGGACGGGCGAGACCGCCGGGCCCGACGGCTTCACGCCGCTGGCGCTGAGCGCGGCCTGGACCGAGCGGGCGCGGCTGGGGAC
>JALYWY010000246.1 GCA_030852475.1 Actinomycetota bacterium
ACGCGGATGATCTCGTTCTTCGCCCGCGCCATCAGGGCGAGGATCGTCGCCAGGTTGGCGCGCCAGGACGGCGGGTGGGCTGCCGCCTCCATCAGCCCACCCGCAGCCGGTGTCGGAGGGCACGGGCGCTGAGCAGGAGGCCGAGGACGATGATCCCGGCGATCGCCGCCACCGCCTCCAGCGTGTGGGTGGCGTCGATGCCGGAGATGATCGGCTCCCGCACCCCTTCGACGATGAAGCTGAGCGGGTTGTACTCGGCGATCGTCTTCGCCGGCTCGATCATCAGGCTCTGGGGAAAGAAGGCGGAGGAGAGGAAGAGGACGACGAGGACGAGGGGGAAGAGCCCCTGGACGACGCTGGCGCTGCCGCTGCGCAGCGCGATCGCGGCGCCGATCCCGCCGACGGCGAGGGCAGAGGCGGTGATCAGCGCGATCGCCAGCAGCGCCCCGGGAACGCCGCCCTCGATCTCGGCGCCGAAGATCAGCCCGATCGCGAGGAACCAGAGGGCGGCGAAGAGGCCCAGCGCCGCCGTGCCCGCCAGCCGTCCGAGGACGATCGCGAAGCGGGGGATCGGCGCCGCGAAGAGACGGTCGGTGAAGCCCATCTCGATGTCGACCGCGAAGGCGATGCCGCCGCTGTTGCCGGCGAGCATCATCGCCTGCATCATCGAGCCGGCCAGCATGAACTGGAGGAAGCTCTGAACCGGGGGGAAGCCGGGCAGTTCGACCCCAGCGCCGGCGCCGCCGGTCTGGATCGCCAGCAGCAGCGTCGGGAAGACGATGATCGGCGAGATCAGCTGCGGCCGGCGGAAGGTCTGGCGGATCGAGCGCGCCCCCAGCGCCCGCACCACTCGCGTCGTGGTCGCCAGGTCGCTCACGCCGGCGCCGCCTCCTCGGCCCCGCCTTCGCCCTCCTCCTCTTCGAGGTGGTAGCCGGTCTTGGCGACGAAGACGTCGTCGAGGGTGGGGCGGACCAGCTCCAGCGATTCGACCGCGATCCCGGCTTCGTCGAGCGCGCGGACGACCCGGGGGATGTCGGCGGACCCATGCTCGACCTCGAGCAGGACCCGCTTGCCGTCCTTCGGCGGCAGCAGCTTCCCCAGCCCGGCGCAGACCCGCTCGGCCTCGGGAACCGCGCCCTCGCCGACCAGCAGCTCGACGTGGGGGTGGCCGACTTCGCCTTTCAGCTTCTCCGGCGTGCCTTCGGCGACGATCCGGCCGCTGTCGATGATGCCGACGTTATCGGCCAGCTGGTCGGCCTCCTCCAGGTACTGGGTGGTGAGGAAGACGGTGGTGCCGTCTTCGTTCAGCGCCCGCACCTCCTCCCAGATCGTCTTCCGGCTGACCGGGTCGAGGCCGGTGGTCGGCTCGTCGAGGAAGAGCACCCGCGGTTCGTGGACCAGGGCTGCCGCGAGATCGAGCCGCCGCTGCATCCCGCCCGAGTAGGTGCCGACGCGGCGCTCGGCGGCGTAGGTCAGCCCAACCCGCTCCAGCAGGTCGTCGGCGCGCTTGCGCCCGCCGGCGGGCGGCAGCCCCTGCAGCGTCGCCTGCAGGCGGATCAGCTCGCGGCCGGTCATCAGCGGATCCAGCGCCGCTTCCTGCAGGGCGACGCCGATCGAAGAGCGGACCTGGCGGGCTTCGTCAACCACGTCGTGCCCGGCGACGCTGGCCCGGCCGCCGGTCGGCAGCAGCAGCGTCGTCAGCATCCGCACGGTGGTCGTCTTGCCGGCGCCGTTGGGGCCGAGAAAGCCGTAGATCTCGCCGTCGGCAACCGCGAGGTCGATCCCCTGCACGGCCAGGACGTCGTCGAAGGCGCGCTCCAGCCCCTCGACCGCGATCGCGGGCATCGCTAGGCCTCCAGCGGCTCGGCGCCGCGCGCCGGCGGGGCCGCCTCGACCCAGCGGCGCTCGTTCGCCCGCTCGATCGCTTCGGCGGCGTCGAGGAGCAGCTCGTCCCGTCCCCAGGGGGCCTGTAGCTGCAGCCCGATCGGCAATCCGTCGGAGGAGCCGACCGGGACGCTGATCGCAGGGATGCCGGCGAGGTTGGCCAGCGCGCCGCCGCGGACGTTGGCTTCGTCGGCGGTCAGGTGGCCGGAGGGCAGCTCGACGACCGGCGCCTCCAGCGGTGGCGCCACCGCGGGTACCGTCGGCCAGGCGATCAGGTCGACGTCCCCGAAGACACGGGCGAGCGTGCGGCGCGCCATCGTCCGCACCTGCAGGGACTTGACCGTCGCGATCGCCGGCAGCAGCATCCGGTACTTGAGCAGCCCGCGACCGATCGGGCTCAGCTCCGGGTCGAGGTCGTTGAGCCGCTCTGGGGTGATGCCGCCGAGGCTCTCGCTGTTGGCGATCAGCACCGTCGCCAGCGTCGCCGCCTCCAGTTCCGGCAGCTCGATCTCCCGCACCTCGCCGTCCGTCTCCCGGCGCAGGTCCTCGATCGCCGCCTCGCAGGCCGCGCGGACCTCCGGCGCCACGTCTTCGGAGACGTCGCCCCGGACGACGCCGATCCGCAGGTTCCTCGGCTCGCCCTTTTGCAGCTCTTCGCCGAACAGGATCGAGCCGAGCAGGCGGCAGTCGGCGGCATCGAGGCAAAGGGGACCGGAGACGATCGTGCTGGAGACGCCGGCCATGTGGTGCCCCTCCATTGCGGAACGACCGAAGGTCGGCTTCAGCCCGGTGAGCCCGCAGTAGGCGGCGGGGTAGCGGATCGAGCCGATTCCGTCAGCCCCCACGGCGCCGGCGACCAGCCGCGCGGCGACCGCGGACGCCGGTCCGCTCGAAGACCCGCCGGGGCAGCGCTCGGTGTTCCAGGGGTTGCGCGCCGGTCCGTAGACGGAGATGCTGCCGGTGCTGCTGGCGCCGAGCTCGTGCATGTTGCCGACGCCGACGATGACCGCGCCGGCGTCGCGCAGGACGCGGTAGGGACCGGACTCGCCCGGCGCCGTCGGCGCCAGCATCTCGGCGGCGCCGAAGCGTTGCGCCCGCCAGGGCAGCGGCCACTCGTCCTTGATCACGACGGGCACGCCGTGCAGCGGTCCCTCGGGGGCCGCCTCCAGCATCTCCTGCGAGCGCTCCGGGAAGGTCTCCACCACGGCATTCAGCGCCGGGTTCCGCTCGTCGATTCTCTCCAGCGCCGCCGCCAGCAGCTCCGCGGGGTCGGCTTCGCCGGCGGCGATCGCCGCCGCCTGCCCGCGCAGCGAGAGGTCGAGCGCCTCGCTCATCGGCGCGGCGGCTGCGAGAGGTCGGGGTTTCGTTCGGCCGGGACCCCGCTCGTGTCGAGGGAGAGGAGCTCGAGGATCGGCGGCCAGAAGGTTTGATGGGCGGCGCCGATCACCGCCAGCTCGATCTCATCCGCCTCGATCCCGTAAGCGGCGAGACCGGCGGGAATGAACTCGTCTGGGCTGTTCGAGGCCTCCATCGGCGCCGAGAACCCTATCTAGGTACTTGGCCGGGATCGTGCAAACGCCCTCGCAGCGCCGCATCTGCCTGGCTGGAACGGCAGGATTGGCCCCGCAACTGGGGAAAGCTCCCGGTGTTGGCTTCTTCGATGTCGTTTTCAGAGACCAAAACCACCTTCCGCCGCGGCTGGGCCCTGCTCGCCGCCGCCGGCCTGCTCGCCGCCCTGGTCGCGATCGCGGCTCCGCGCGACGCCGGCTCGGCGCCCCTGCGCGTCGTCATCCTCGGTCAGACCTCGGAAACGCCGCCGCCGTCCTGCCCCGGGAAAATCGTCAACAACGTCGAGATCACCCCCTGCCGTGTCGAGGGCCACGTCACCGGTTTCCAGTCGATCGCCGACGGGGTTCCCCGGCCCTACGAGGCGCCGTTCGAAGGGAAGATCGTCGCCTGGTCGATCACCCTCGCCAAGCCTTCGACCGAAGAAACGAAAACCACCACCGACGAGGTGGGCTTCTTCAACGACTTCCTCGGCACCCCCTCGCAGGCCCGGATCGGCGTCCTGCGCCCGGTCGAGGACACGAAACCGCCGAAATACAAACTCGTGCGCCAGAGCCCGGTCGAGATCCTCAACCCCTACTTCGGCAGCACGCCCGTCTTCGCCCTCGATCATCCCCTCACGGTCCTCAAAGGCCAGGTCGTGGCGCTTACGATCCCCACCTGGGCGCCGATGTTCGCCTTCAACGTCTCCGCTGACAACACCTGGCGCGGCAGCCGCCTGCCCGAAAAATGCTCCTCCAAGGAAGACATCCAGAACGGGCACCCCCAGCAGGGCGTCGGCAAAATCAAGACCTACGGCTGCTACTACTCCAACGCCCGCCTGCTCTACACGGCGACGCTGGTCAAAAAACCGTAGCTCTCTAGGCGCGAAGATTTTGCGTTTGGCGCGCCACGCGTGCGCTGCTGCCCGCCAGCATCGGCGCGATGTTTTCGGTGCTCACCAATGTTCATCTGCTCGCTTCATTTTTCCCAGAGGTGGAAGATCCGTGGCCGGACACGATCGGTCTCGAATTCCCCTTTGCCTTTGCGGGAGCGAGCGGCATGCTGCTTGGCATCTATCACGCAGGGTCGCCGCCACTTGAGCGCGAGCGGGCGATCAATCGTGGTGGGCGCATCGGTTTCTATTTTGGGTGGGGCTTCTATCTGTTTTCGCTCCTAGTGCAGATAGTATTCAGATGATGAAACTCTTTGTCCGAGAAGATATGAGAATTGCCCTGGTGATCTTGGCCGCAATGGTCGTGGCCTCGGGCTTGACTGGGGGGAGCGCAGGCGCGGTTTACTTGACGGCCCTTGCCTGCCTGGCCATGGTCGGCTGGCGAGATAAGCGGAAGGAATCCCGCTAAAGCGCTTCTTGACGCAGACCGCAGTACGGGCAGTCGCTGACGTCGAGGCCGATCAGCTGGTCGCAGCGGCGGCAGGCGCGGAGGTTTTCCGGGCTGCGGGGGAGGGAGGAGGCCGAGGGGGCCAGCGGCAGGATCATGCCGGCCGGCTCCATCTCCTCGCCGGTCTCGCGATCGACGTAGACCGAACCCGGTTCGGCGTGGGCGATCGCCTCTCGACCCGAGGCCGCGGCGCGCATCCGGTAGAGCTGCTTCTCGTTCATCGCCGGGAAGACTATTAGCTTGGGCGGCTCACATGCGCGTTCTCATCTTCCACGGCTACATGCTGCGGGGCACCGGCAGCAACATCTACAACGCCAATCTCGCTCCTGCCCTGGCGCGCCTGGGCCACGAGGTGCATCTGCTCTGCCAGGACCGGGAGGTCCGGCTGGAGGGGGTGGAGATCCACAATCCCGACATCGGCGGCCTGCTCCCCGTCTACGTCAAAGACCCTTACGAGGGGTTCGAGGTCAAGACCTTCCCGGAGCTGAGCGAGGCCGAGCTCGACCACTACATCGAGGCCAACGTCGCCGCCGTGCGGGATGTCGCCGAACGGACTGGCGCGGTCGACGCCGCCCTCGCCAACCACCTGGTGATGGGCCCGGCGATCCTCGCCCGCGCCGGCGTCGCGCCCTTCGCGGCGAAGATCCACGGCTCGGCGCTCGAGTACACGGTCAAGCCGCATCCGCGCTTCCTTCCTTTCGCCCGCGAAGGCATGGAGGCCGCCAACGGCGTCCTGATCGGCTCCGCCCACACCGCTGGCTCCCTCTGGGACGCCCTGAGCGACATCCCGGACCTGCGGGAGAAGACGCGGCTGGGCCCCCCGGGCGTCGACGTCGCCGAGTTCCGCCCGCGGGGCGAGCGGGAGGACCTGGTCGCCTTCGTCGGCAAGCTGATCGTCTCCAAGGGGGTCGATCTCCTGATCGCCGCCTGGCCGCTAGTGCGGGCGGTCCATCCCCAAACCCGCCTCGAGGTTGCCGGTTTCGGCGCCTACGAGGAGGGGCTGCGGCGGTTGCTGGCGGCCCTGGAGCGAGGTGACCTGGATGACGCCCGCGAGGTAGCCCGTCTCGGCTGGGCGCTGGAGGGAGGAGAGGAGCGGCCGCTGTCGATCCTCTCCGCCTTCCTCGCCGATCCTCCGGGGGGCTATGCGGAGATGGCCAGGGCGGCGGCGGGCTCGGTCGAGTTCGTCGGCCGGCTCGAGCACCACGAGGTCGCCTCCTTCTTCCCGCGGGCGGAGGCGATGGTGATGCCGAGCACCTTCCCCGAGGCCTTCGGCATGGTCGCCGTCGAGGCCGCCGCCTGCGGGACGCTGCCGGTCTCGGCGGGGCACTCGGGGATGCTGGAGGTGTCGCGGCAGCTGCAGCCCTCGCTTCCCGGGAGCGTCGGGGCGCTGACCTCCTTCCCCGTCGAGGAAGGCGCGGTGGAGGCGATCGCGCAGCGGCTGAACGCCTGGCTCTCGCTGCCGCAAGCCGAGCGCGAGAGCGCCCGGGCGGCGCTGGTCGAGACCGTCGCCCAGCTCTGGAGCTGGGAGGGAGTCGCCCGTGGCGTCCTCGCGGCAGCGGCTGGGCGGCTGGAGGATCTGCCCTCTCCAGAGGGCTAGTGCGAAGCGTCACCTGGGACCGCAAAGCCTCCCGCCGCCGCTTCAATAGAATGCCCGCCGCCCCAATGTACGGCCGCCTGCCCATAGTGAAGATGCTGCTGGTGACGATCGCCCTGACGGTGGTCATCTCGGCGGTGATGGTCCCGATCAACTGGAACGGTCAGGGCGCCGCCACGGCTGCGCCGAAGATCGACCACCTGCTGAACGTGATGATCGTCCTCTCGGCGTTCGTCTTCTCGCTGGTGATGGTGATGCTCTTCTACGCGCTGTGGAAATTCAAAGCCAAGCCGGGGGACGAGTCCGACGGCGAGCCGATCCACGGCAATACCCGCCTGGAGATCGCCTGGACCCTGATCCCGACGATCATCGTCCTCTTCGCCGGCGGCTACAGCTGGAAGGTGCTCGACGAGATCGAAGACCCGGCGCCGAAAAACGAGCGGGTCACCGTCTCGGTCTTCTCGCAGCAGTTCGCCTGGAGCTTCGCCTACCCGGGCAAAGACTACGCCTGGACCGAAGAAGAGCTGCACGTGCCGGTCGACCGCCAGATCCACTTCAAGATGCACGCGCTGGACGTGATCCACTCTTTCTGGGTGCCTGAGTGGCGGATCAAGAAAGACAACGTGCCTGGGATCACGACCACCGCGATCGTCACTCCGGACAAGGTCGGCACCTACCAGCTCGTCTGCACCGAGCTCTGCGGCTTCGGGCACTCGACGATGCGGGCGAAAGTTGTCGTCGAGCCTTATCCCGAGTGGAAAAAATGGGTCGAAGGGCTCGACCAGAAAGCCCCCAAAGAACTGATGGAATCGGTCGAACTGGACTCCGTGACCAACCCCCCGGCCCTCGGGGCCGGCGGGGCGTAAATGCATAATGGAGAGAGTTGATGGTTGAAGCGATCAAGAGACCAGGCTGGTGGCGCGCCCTGATCGGGACCGTCGCCTTCGGGGCGTTCGGCTTCGGCCTCGTCATCGCCCTGCGGGCGATCGCCGACCTGCCGCTGTACCAGACCGAACAGACCGGCTACCCCCACATCGTGGTGCCGGCAGTCCTGGCTCCGCTTGGCTTCCTTGCTGGCTTCGGCTGCTTCGACTACTGGCTGCGCTGGGCCGTCGGGGCGCCGACGATCCCCGAGGACCACTCGCAGCACGGCGCCAAGACCTGGAAGGACTACTTCCGCTTCAACACCGACCACAAGGTGATCGGCGTCCAGTACGTCGTCACCACCTTCTTCTTCTTCTTCATCGGCGGCCTGATGGCGATGCTGATCCGGGCCGAGCTCGCCCAGCCGGGCACCCAGATCCTCGAAGCGTCGACCTACAACAGCCTCTTCTCGACGCACGCGGTGCTGATGATCTTCGTCTTCGTCATCCCGGTCTTCGCCGGCCTGGCGAACTACGTGCTGCCGCTGATGATCGGCGCGCCGGACATGGCCTTCCCGCGCCTCAACGCGCTCAGCTTCTGGATGCTGCCGCTGGCCGGGATCCTCTTCCTCGCCAGCTTCCTGGCTCCCGGTGGCGCCTTCGACGCCGGTTGGACCGGCTACGCGCCGCTCTCGACCGGGGCTCCGTTAGGGCAGTCCTTCTTCAACCTCGGCGTCCAGTTCGCGGGCGCGTCGTCGATAGCCACGGCGCTCAACTTCCTGGTCACGATCATCACCATGCGTGCGCCCGGAATGACCTTCTGGCGGATGCCGCTGCTGGTCTGGGCCAACCTCTCGACCTCGCTGCTGGTCGTCGCCGCGACCCCGTTCATCGCCGGCGTCCAGTTCATGGTCCTCTTCGACCGCGCCCTGGGGACGAACTTCTTCCAGGCGGCGTTCGGCGGCGACGTGCTCAGCTACCAGCACATCTTCTGTTCTACTCCCACCCGGCGGTCTACATCATGATGCTGCCGGGATTCGGGATCGTCTCGGAGG
>JALYWY010000257.1 GCA_030852475.1 Actinomycetota bacterium
GCACCGGCAAGACCTCGATCGGCGAGTCGATCGCCAAAGCGCTCGGGCGCGAGTTCGTCCGCATCAGCCTCGGCGGCATCCGCGACGAGGCGGAGATCCGCGGCCACCGCCGCACCTACATCGGCGCCCTTCCCGGGCGGATCATCCGCGCCCTGCGCGACGCCGGGACGATGAACCCGGTGATCCTGCTCGACGAGGTCGACAAGGTCGGTGCCGACTGGCGCGGCGACCCGTCGGCGGCCCTGCTCGAGGTGCTCGACCCGGCCCAGAACGACACCTTCCGCGACCACTACCTCGATGTCGAGGTCGATCTCTCCGAGGTGGTCTTCATCGCCACCGCGAACCTGGTCGACACGATCCCGGCGCCGTTGCTGGACCGGATGGAGACAATCGCCTTCGACGGCTACACGACCGAGGAGAAGCTGGCGATCGCCCGCGGCTACCTGCTGCCCCGGCAGCTGAAGCGCAACGTACTGAAGCCGGAGGAGGTCGAGGTCTCCGACGCGATCCTGCGAGCGGTGATCTCCGAGTACACCCGTGAGGCGGGCGTGCGCCGGCTCGAGCGGGAGATCGGCAAGCTGACCCGCGCCGCCGCGACGAAGATCGCCGCCGGTGAGGCCGAAGGCAAGATCGAGATCGACGCCGAGGCGCTGCGCGAGGCGCTCGGTCGCCAGAAGTTCTTTCAGGAGTCGGTCGAGCGCACGGCGATCCCGGGCGTGTCGACGGGTCTGGCGGTGACCGGGACCGGCGGCGACATCCTCTTCATCGAGGCGACCGCGATGGACGGCGACAAGGGTCTGGTCCTGACCGGCCAGCTCGGCGACGTGATGAAGGAGTCGGCGCGGATCGCGCTCAGCTACGTGCGGGCGCACCGCGAGGAGCTCGGCATCGACGCCGATCGTTTCCAGCGGGAGTTCCATCTCCACGTCCCCGCCGGGGCGATCCCCAAGGACGGCCCCAGCGCCGGCACGGCGATGACCACGGCGCTGGTGTCGCTACTGACCGGGCGACCGGTGAAGCACACGGTCGGGATGACCGGCGAGGTCACCCTGCAGGGCCGGGTGCTGCCGATCGGCGGCCTCAAGCAGAAGGTGCTGGCGGCGCACGCCGCTGGGCTGACCGAGGTGATCCTGCCCGAGCGCAACCGCGGCGACCTCGACGAGGTGCCGGAGGAGGTGCGCGAGCAGATGACCTTCCACCCGGTGATGAGCATCGACGAGGTGCTGGGGCTGGCGCTGGAGCCGGCCGAGAAGGGCCACGAGGCGATGGCGGCGTAGGAGGAGCCGTGACCCCCCGCTGCCGCAACTGCTCGCCGGTCCCGCAGGAGCTCCGCGCCACCGCGGGGATCCTCGAGCGCCGCTGGACGATGGCGACGATCTACGCCTGCTCCAGCGGCGCCGCCCGCTTCAACGAGTTCCGCCAGTCGCTGCCGGGGGTCTCGCCGACGACGCTCTCCGAGCGGCTCGAGCAGCTCGAGGCGGCTGGGATCGTCGAGCGGCGGCTCGTCTCCGGCCGTCCCCCCCACACCGAGTACACGCTGACGCCGCGGGGCGAACGCGTCGCCCGCGCGGTCGCGGGCCTACTCCAGCACTGAGTCCGGCGCGGCCGGCGCCTTCGCGTCCTCGATCTTCCGCAGGCGGAAGTAGAGGACCGAGGCCACCAGGGCCGGGATCGGCGCGGTGATCATCGAGGCGAGGGTGAGGAGGACGATTTCCAGCAGCACCTCGTCGGAGAGGCTGACCGCGATCGCGGTGAAGATCGCGGCGACGACGAAGGTGATCAGGAAAGCGGAGAGGACGGTTCCCAGGACGGGCCAGCCGTTGCCCCGGACCAGCTGGCGCGAGCGCCCGAAGGAATTGAGGACGCCGCGCCGCTCGACCACGATCGCGGGGGCGATCACCGCCCAGATCGTCAGCAGGTACAGCCCCGGCACGACCAGGAGGACGAAGCCGCCGACGATCCCCAGGCCGGCGAGGAAGCCGGCGCCGATCAGCGTCGCCACAACCGGCGCCACCGAGCGCATCAGCTCGACGATCGAGTGGTCCCGGCGGCCGTCCTGGACGTCGCCGACCAACCCCACCACCATCCCCTGGTAGAGGGTGGAGACGGCGAGGCTGAGGACGACGGCGATCAGGCCCAGCCAGATGTTGCCGGCGAACACCGCTTCGACGATCGCCACCGCGAGGAAGAGCCAGAAGGCGACGGGCAGCAGGACGCCCGCCTGCTCCCGATAGAGGCGGAAGGCCTCGCTCAGCGTCTCCCCGACCGACAGCTTCTCGTTCATCGCCGCTATTCAACCTCACGGGCCGGACCTCCCAATCGCACTGGATTGGTGGAAGTATTCAAAGCCATGGAGAGCCAGGGGCAGACTTCCCGGCGGGGCGAGGAAGACCGCTTCCGCCGCCTGATCGACGTCGGCAGCGGCCTGCTCTCCGAGCTCGACCTCGAGGCGGTGCTGCAATCGGTGGTCGAGGCCGCGCGCGAGGTGACCGGCGCCCGCTACGCCGCGCTCGGCGTCCTCGACCGCGAGCGGCGCG
>JALYWY010000273.1 GCA_030852475.1 Actinomycetota bacterium
CGACCCAGCTCGGTGACCAGCTTGCGCTCGGCGCGGCCGATCTTGTTCAGCTTCTCGACGACGTGAACCGGGATCCGGATCGTCCGCGCCTTGTCGGCGAGCGCACGGGCGATCGCCTGGCGGATCCACCAGGTCGCGTAGGTGGAGAACTTGAACCCCTTGCGGTAGTCGAACTTCTCCGCCGCACGCACCAGGCCCAGCGTTCCCTCCTGGATCAGATCGAGGAAGGGCAGGCCCTGGTTCCGATAATTTTTCGCGATCGAGACGACCAGGCGCAGGTTCGACTCGACCATTTTCTGCTTCGCGTCGAGATCGCCGCGCTCGATCCGTTTCGCCAGTTCGACCTCCTCCTGGGCGGTCAGAAGGCGGACTTTGCCGATGTCCTTGAGGAACAGCTGCAAGGAATCGGTGGTCATGTCCGGTTTCAGGTCAAGCGCCTGTTTCTGGCGCCGGCGACCTTTTTTCCCGGTATCGACGGGGAGCGCTTCGGCGGCTGCTTTCTGCGCCGGGTCCATGTCCTCGACGAGCTCGATGCCCGACTTCTCGAGGTGCCCGTAAAGGTCCTCTACGTCGGACTCGTCGAGATCGACCTCGGAGACCGCGGAGGCGATATCGCCAAAAGTGAGCACGCCAAGCTGCTGCCCGCGATTGATGAGGTTTTTGACCTCCTCAAGTTCCTGAAGCTCTGCTACCAGCATCCGTTTCTACTCGTTTCCCTTGCGCTCGATGTTTAGTTCTGGCGATGAAATACCGTCGCGAGCCGAAAGTCGCGCCGGACCGACAAAAAGCGGACCCTAGAGGCGGTCCGCGAAAGTAGCGTCTACATCGTCATCGTGCCCTATGGGCAGGCGCCTGAGATAGCTCAAACGCTTGTTCGCATGGTACTCGCTTCAGTTTGTGAAGTCAATGCCCAGCCCCCACCGCCACCCCACCACCTGGCTGCGCGCCTTCTGGAACCGCGCCTACCAGGAGAACGTCACCGGGCTCTCGGCGATGGTCGCCTACAACCTGATGCTCTCGGTCTTCCCCTTCGCCCTCCTGGTCCTCTTCATCTTTGGCCAGGTGCTGAAGATCGAGGGCGTCGAGAGCGGCGTCCTCGCCGACCTCCAGCGCCTCTTCCCCAACGTCGAGCAGGAGACGCTGAGCAACGTCCTGCGCCGGATCGAGAACAACTCGACGACGATCGGGATCGTCGCCTTCGTCGGCTCGCTCTGGATCGGCGCCTCCTTCTGGGGGGCGATGGACACCGCTTTCTGCCGGATCTACCACGTCGAATGCCGGGGCTGGGTCGAACAGAAGCGGTTCTCCTTCGCGATGCTGGTCGTCGTCCTCCTCTTCATCGCCGCCAGCATCTTCGTGCCGACGATGGAGAACGCGGTGGTCAACAGCACCGACCGCCTCCCGCTCGGCCTCAACGGCATCAAGGCGATCGACACGATCCTGCTGCTGGGGGCGGCGCTGCTCGTCACCTTCGGCATCTGCTGCGTGATCTTCTGGGCAGTGCCCAAAGGCCACATGCCGTGGCGGGCCGTCTGGCCGGGGGCGCTCTTCGTCACCGTGGGCGTCGGCCTCGCCAACTGGCTCTTCCCGATCTACCTCTCGAGCATCTCCAGCCTCTCCAACTTCGGCTCCACCGTCGGCTTCATCCTCATCGCCCTGCTCTGGTTTTACCTGCTGAGCCTGGCGCTGATGGCCGGAGGGGTGATCAACTCGCTGCGCTTCGAGTACCACGACACGGGGGAAATCCCCTACCACCCGCGCCCCGGCTCCCCCTGTCGCGATTGCGACGACGAAGCATCTTCCCGATAAGGGGAAGATGCTTCTCAACTAAAAGTTAAAAAACTGTCGTATTCTTGTGCGGGTAATCACGACTGGTGGACTGAGCGTCCAGAATGCTGGGCAGGGTGGAAGAATCCGCAGAGATGCAAAAACATCGGAGTTCTGAGACGCCGGGCGGCCTTTTGCGCCCAAGCACTCCGGTTGAAATCGCCCGTCACGGACAACGCCAGCGGATCCTCGACGCGATGGTCGAATGTTGCGCGGAGAAGACCTACGCGGCTACGACGATCACCGACATCGTCGCCCGCGCGCGGATCTCCCGGACCACCTTCTACAAGCACTTCGAGGACAAGCGGGCCTGCTTCGACGCCGCGATCGAGTACTGCATCGAGGAACTGCAGCAGGTCGCCGCGGCAGCCCACTCCCCGGATGACGCACCGGCCGACGCGTTGCGCAAGGCGACGACGGCCGTCGTCGCGGCGCTGGCGGCGCGGCCGGGCCTGGCGCAGCTCTTGACCGGCGACGCGATCGCCGTCGACCCGAGGGTGATCGAGCGCTATCGCAAGGCGACCATTCCCGCGCTCCAAGCCCTCTGGGCCAAGAACGGCGCCGCGCCCGAGCCCCATACCGATCCGCGCCTGGCGTTTGGACAGGCCCAGGTGCTGATCCTCAACCAGATCGCCATCGGCAAGGCCGACCAGTTGCCCGAGCTGCTGCCGGAGATCGTCTACCTGGCGGTCGGCCCCTACGGTGGCCACGAGGAGGCTCTCGAGCAGTCGCGGCGCGCCAGGGAAACCGCCGAGCCGTGAACAGCGACCCGGAGGACCTGCGCCAGTGGCGGCTTCCGCGTGGGAGGCATGGCCTCCCCCGTGAGCTCGTCGAGCGCTCGCAGCGGGAACGGCTCCAGGCAGCCGTGGTCAAGGTCACCGTGGCGAACGGCTACGAGTCCACCACCGTCGGAGACATCCTCGGCGAGGCGGGAGTGGGGCGTGAGAGCTTCTACGAACTCTTCGACGGAAAACTGGACTGCATGCTCAGCGCCCAGAAGATCCTGCTCGACGATCTCGAGGAGCGGGTGCGAGAGGCATATATGGGTACCGCCCCCTGGCCAGGACGAGTGCGGGAGGGCCTCAAGGCAACGCTCGAGTGGTTCGCCGCCGACCCCGACGTCACCCGGTTCCTGCTGGTCGAGCAGAGCACAGTCGGCCCCGCTTTCCACTCGGTCTTCCAAGCCGAGTACGCCCGCTTCACCGCGCTCCTCGACGAAGGTCGCGACGAGAGCAGTCCCAGCCCCGAGCTGAGCCAGGCCACCCGCCTGGGTGTCGGCGCCCTCCTCGCCAGGCTCTACGAAGAGGCCATCCTCGGCCGGGCGGCGAAGCTTCCCCGGCTTCTCCCCGACCTGACCTACGACTTCCTGGTCCCGTTCGTCGGCGAAGAGGTGGCGCGGGCGGAGCAGCAGCAGGCGCTGGCCTAGCGGGTCACTCCCCTGCGGCCTCCCGCAGCGCCGTCTGCAGGGGAGTTCGCTCGACCCCTGGAAAGATCTCCATCCCAGATGGGTCCTTGACGACCGTCTCCGTCGCCAGGCCCTCGATCAGCGGCTTCGCCACCCCCGCGTCGACCGGCGTGACCAGGCCGATCCAGAGCGACGAGAGCCAGGGGGTCAGCAGCGGCACGGTGATTCGCAGCGGTGGCCGGCGACCGAGCGCTCGCGCCAGCTCGTCGATCGTGCCGCCGTAGGTGGTCACGTCCGGGCCGCCGATCTCGATCACGCGGTCGACCGGGAGATCCAGGTCGGCCGCCGCGGCCAAGTAGGCGAGTGCATCCCCGACCGCGATGGGTTGGGTGCGGGTGGCGGCCCAGCGTGGAGTGATCATCACCGGCAGGCGCCGCTGCAGGTAGAGGGCCATCCGGAACGACTCGCTTCCAGCTCCGATCACCGCCGCGGCCCGGAAGTAGCAGACCGGCACCGATCCTTCCTGCAACGTCTGCGCTGTCGCGTGGCGGCTGTCGAGGTGCTTCGACCCCTCCCCCAGCCCACCCAGGCAAACGATTCGCTTGACGTC
>JALYWY010000276.1 GCA_030852475.1 Actinomycetota bacterium
TTCTTCGAAAGCTCGTGGTATTTCGAGCGCTTCTGCGATCCTGAGGGCGAGACGCCGTTCGCGCGCGACAAGGTCGACTACTGGATGCCGGTCGACCAGTACATCGGCGGCGTCGAGCACGCGATCCTGCACCTGATGTACGCGCGCTTCTTCACCAAGGCGCTGGCCGACCTCGGCCACCTCGGCGTCCAGGAGCCGTTCGCCAACCTCTTCACGCAGGGGATGATCACCCGCGACGGGGCGAAGATGTCGAAGTCGAAGGGCAACACCGTCAGCCCCGGCGATTACGTCGAGCGCTACGGAGCCGACACCGCCCGCACCTACGTCTGCTTCATGGGCCCGCCCGAGCGCGGCGGCGACTGGACCGACGAGGGCGTCGAGGGCGTCAACCGGTTCCTCTCGCGGCTCTGGCGGCTCTGCGAGGAGGTCGAGGGGCGGACCGAGACCGGAGGACCGGACGCGGCGTCCGAAGGGGAGGCGCGGGAGCTGCTCGCCAAGGCGCACTGGTCGATCGACAAGACGACGCGGGACTTCCAGCGTGGCTTCCAGTTCAACACGGTGATCTCGGCGGTGATGGAGCTGGTCAACGACGCCTACCGGCTCAAGGACGACCTCTACGGGAGCGCCGAGGGCGACGCGGCGGTTCGGTTCGCCACCGCCACCGCGGCCTCGCTGATCTTCCCCTTCGCGCCCCATCTGGGCGCGGAGATATGGGAGCGCCTGGAGGGCGGTCGCGTCTGGGAGCAGCCGTGGCCGCAGGCCGATCCCGAGCTGCTGGTCAGCGACACCGTCACCCTCGTGGTCCAGGTCAACGGCAAGCTGCGCGACCGGATCGAGGCACCTGCCGAAGCACCGAAAGAGGAGCTGCTGCGGCTGGCTCGAGAAAGCGAGAAGGTCGCCCGCCATCTCGACGGCTCAGAAATAGTCAAGGAAATTGTTGTTCCAGGCAAGCTGGTCAACCTGGTGGTCCGGTAGGGCGCGTCGTCCGCGCCTTTCGTTCTGGTACAAAGCCGCGAATGCTGGTGAGGAGATTGCAAGACGCGGCTGTCGAGGAATGGCACCGCCTCCGCGCTCACGTCCTCATGGACGCGGGCGAATTGGGTTCCCGCAACCTCTCGGTGACCTGGGTGACGGTGCCGGGCGGGACGAAGCAGACGCTGCACTCCTCCGGCGAGGCCGAGCAGGCCTACGTGGTGGTCCGGGGACGCGGCACGATGTCCGTCGCCGGCGACACTCAGGAGGTCGGCGAGGGGGACTTGATCCTCGTCCCGCCCGCCACCGAGCACTCGATCGGCAACGACGGCGAGGACGAGCTGGCCTGCGTCTCGATCCAGTCGCCGCCGGTGGCCGCCGCCGAGCTCTACAGCGATCGGCTCGCCGAGGTCGCGGGTTATGACGACGATGATGAGTATTAGGCGCAGTCTCGCCTGAGAACTTTTTGATTTAGCGCGCCACGCGTGCGTTGGAACGGCTCAGGATCGGCGCGATGCCGGAGATGAGTCGAGCCCAGCTGGTCGTGTACGCCGCGATGGCTGCGGCCCTGCTGCTGGTCGGGGCGCGGGCGATCCGGGGTGAGGCCGGTTCCGAGCCCTCGTTCGCGGTCGGAGCAGAGGCGCCGAAGGAGACGAGCTTCTCGGTTGGGGGTCAGGGTGGCGACCTGGTCATCCACGTGGCAGGGGCGGTTCGGCGCCCCGGCGTCTACCGGATGCCCGCCGGCGCTCGTGTCGACGATGCCGTTTCCCGCGCCGGCGGCGCCGCGCCGCGGGCGGAACTGGAAGCGGTGAACCTCGCCGCCCGTCTCGCCGACGGGCAACAGGTGGTGGTGCCCGAGCGGGCTCCAGGGGGCGCCGCGAGCGCTGTGGGGACGACCGAAGAAGGGCCGGTAAGCCTCGGCACCGCGACCGTCGAGCAACTGGAAGAAATCGACGGGATCGGGCCGGTGACCGCCGGCGCCATCGTCGAGTTCCGCGACGAACGGGGCGGCCTCTCCTCTGTGGAGCAGCTCGACCAGGTGCCGGGCATCGGCCCGGCGACGATGGAGTCGCTGCGCTCGCGCCTGCAGCCGTAGGACGATGCCCTCACCGCGCCCGCAGCTTGCGCTCCTGATCGGGATCGCGCTGTTGGCCGTAATCGCCTTGGCCAAGAGCGGCGAGATCCGCGAGCGAGCGGCTGATGGCCTGGGTCACGGGATGCCGCCGCGCGAGGCGGCGCTCGCGCGAGGCTTCGTCCTCGGCGAAGACGACGGGGTCGACGAGGCGACGAAAGAAGACTTCCGCCGCTCCGGCCTCGGTCACCTGCTGGCGGTCTCCGGTCAGAACGTCACCCTGCTGGCGCTGTTGGCGATGCCGTTGCTGGGGGCACTGGGGATCCCGCTGCGGGAGCGGCTGGTCTGGGTCCTGGCCCTGATCGTCGTTTACGTGCCCGTCGCCGGCGCCGGCCCTTCGATTCAGCGGGCAGGGGTGATGGGAGCTCTCGGGCTCCTGGCGACTCTGGGAGGCCGTCGCAGCTCTCGCTTCTACGCGCTCGTGGTGGCGGCGGTTCTGACGCTCGTGGTCGATCCAGGCGTGGCCGCCGACGTCGGCTGGCAACTGAGCTTCGCGGCGGTGCTCGGGATCCTGCTGCTCGCTTCGCCTATGCGGCGCGGGATCATCCGCCGCCTCGGCGAGGGGTCGTGGCGGCGGGCGCTGGCCGACGGCGTCGCGATGACGGTGGCGGCGACGCTGGCGACCGCGCCGTTGATCGCCTTCCACTTCGGAGCCTTCTCGACGACGACGCTGGCGGCCAACGTCCTCGCCCTGCCGGCGGTGGCGCCGGCGATGTGGCTGGGGATGTGCGGCGCCGGGCTGGCTCAGCTGCCAGGGGTTCCGCTCGAGCCCCTCAACGGCCTCAACGCGCTCCTGCTCGCCTACATCGCCCAAGTCGCCGACTGGTGCGCCGCGCCGGGCTGGGCGGAGCTTCGAGTCGACCTCGGCGGCGGCGGCCTGCTTGCCGCC
>JALYWY010000277.1 GCA_030852475.1 Actinomycetota bacterium
CACCTACACCGACGAGCTGGCCGAGGGCAACACGGTCTGCCTCCGCTTCAAGGCGACGGTGGGGGAGCGCGAGCTCGAGGGGATCGACTTCCTCGAGCTCGACGACGACGGCCGCGTCCGCGAGCTGACCGTCTTCATGCGCCCCTTCTCGGCGCTCAACGCCTTCAACGAGCAGATGAAGGCAAGACTCGAAGCGTTCGAAGGCTAGGCCGGCGGGACGTCGCCGACCCTCTCGAAGAGGAGTCGGCCTGGATCGTCAACCTTGACCCTGAGGCGGTCGCCGGCTGCGATCCCAGCCTCCTCGCACGGGACCTTCGGGAAGGTCGCCTGGCGTTTGGGTCGCAGCAGGATTTGCCGGCTGGTAGTGGGCGATGGGGGAGGCAGGATTCGAACCTGCGTAGGCATAGCCGCTTGATTTACAGTCAAGTCCATTTGACCGCTCTGGCACTCCCCCAGGGTGGGAGACAGAATTCTATTGAGATGGCCGCGTGAGTAGACGGCTGCTTCCAGATTGGCCCCTTGCTCGACCTCGAACTCGGAGTACTTTCGTCCTCCAAGGGCAAGAGAGCGAGCGGCCTCCACCAGCCC
Organism: Actinomycetota bacterium; assembly: GCA_030852475.1. Classification (GTDB taxonomy): domain Bacteria; phylum Actinomycetota; class Thermoleophilia; order Solirubrobacterales; family 70-9; genus VAYN01. The sequence continues at coordinate 589 of JALYWY010000277.1, forward strand.
TGCGGGGATGAACCAGCGCCGGCCATCCCCAACAAGCACGAAGAGGTAGTCGACTCGGGCCGGATCGAACCTCTTCGTCAGTCCCGTCCAACTTCGATTCCCGCCATTCGTCGCGATTGCGATATGCCAGCGCTCATCGCCAGATTTCTTGATCGTGCGAAACGTCGACGTCTTCACCTGAACCTTGATCAGCGCGTCGTCCCATTCAGCCATCAGGTCCACATGCGGGCTGTGGTTGAAGGGACCCAGACGGTGGCACCCTTGCTTCCCAGCCACTCCATCGCCGATATCTCGCCGATGTCTCCTTGGACTCGCCGATTGACGGCTCGCTCGCGTCGGTGGGGGGTGGATGGAGTGGCGGTTTTCATGGGCGCGATCATCGCAGGCGCTGCAGACAGAAAGATGCGCAGCCAAAAAGCAGCGGCTCCAGCCTGAGAAGATGCCTTCGTGCTCGACGACCGCGTGATCGCAATCGCCGGAGTCGGCGGTGGCCTCGGGCCGCTCGTCGCCCAGCGTCTGGCCGAGGAAGGCGCGACGGTCGCCGGCACCGACCGCGACCAAGGTGCGCTCGAAGCCCTCGCCGCCGACCTCGGCCTTCCGCCCGAGCGCTGGGACGGACGCGCCGTCGATCTGCTCGACGAGGAGGCGACCCGCGCCTGGTGCGCCGCCCTGGTCGAGCGCTTCGGGCGCGTCGACGGCCTCGTCCACCTCGTCGGCGGCTGGCGCGGTGGCGAACCGCTGCACGAGGCGCCGCTTGCCGACTGGGACTTCCTCCACGGCCTCCTCGTCCGCACCGTCCAGCACACGACCCGCGCCTTCCACGACCAGATCGCCGCCAGCTCCCACGGTCGCTTCGTCCTCGTCTCCGCCAAGCAGGCGCAGGCGCCGACCAACACCAACGCCGCCTACGCAAGCGCCAAGGCCGCCGCGGAGGCCTGGACCCTCGCCCTCGCCGACGGCTTCGAGCCCGGCGGCGCGACCGCCAACATCGTCGTCGTCGAGGCGATCCTCACCCCGCGCATGCGGGAGGAAGAGCCCGACAAGGACTTTCCCACCTTCACCCCCGCCGACGACATCGCCGCGGCGATCGCATTCCTCTGCTCGGAGGAGGCGAAGAAGATGAACGGGCAGCGCCTCCCGCTTACCATGGGCCGATGAGCAGCCGCAAAGGGCAGAACGCCGCCCCCGACGGCAAGATGACGATCGGGGAGCTGGCGCGGCGGACCGGGATGACGATCCGCAACATCCGCGCCCACCAGACGCGCGGCCTGCTGCCCCCGCCCGAGGTCCACGGCCGCACCGGCTACTACAACGAGGGCCACGTCGCGCGGATCGAGCTGACCCGCGAAATGCAGGCCGAGGGCCTCAACCTCGAGGCGATCCGCCGCGTCCTCGAGAGCAGCGAGGGCTCCTCCCGGGAGATGGTCGACTTCGCCCGTGCCGTCCGCGCCCCCTTCGAGGACGAGACGCCGGAAATCTTCGACGCCGACGAGCTGGCTGCGGAATGGGGCGTCGAGAAATTCGACCCGAAGCTGCTCAGTCGCTTCGAGGAGCTGGGGATCCTCCGGCAGCTTCCCGACGGCAAGATCGAGGTGATCAGCCCGCGACTGCAGCGCGCCGGCACCGCTCTGGTCGAACTGGGGGTCTCTCCCCAGGCCGCGGTCGAGACCGCGGAGGAGCTGCGGCGCGGCTCCGAGCGGATATCGCGCACCTTCGTCGAGCTCTTCGTTCGCGAGATCTGGGAGCCGTTCGAGAAGGCTGGTCGCCCCGAAGAGGACTGGCCGAAGGTGCGCGAGGCACTCGACCGGATGCGCCCGCTCGCCTCCGACGCGCTGCTGGCGATGTTCCAGGTGGCGATGGGCGAGGCAACCGAGAAGGCCGGCGAACGCACCCTCCGCGCCGCCGCCGAACCGTCGCGCAAGGGTCGCCGCAAGCGCTCCTCCAGACGCTGATCTTCCCGGCGCTCCCGTATCGATAGCGTGCTGGCCATGAGAAGCCGAATCGTGTGGGCGGTCGCCTGCGCTGTCGCAGTTGCCCTCCTCGCCGGATGCGGGGGCGATTCCAGCGACGACACGGCGCGGCCCGCTCCGGCGGCCTCGGAGTTCCCGCCCGCCAAAGGACGCAGCCTCGCCGAGATCGCCCAGATGCCGGAGGCCAAACTCGTCGTCTCCCCGGCGGGGCAGACCGTCGACGTCGGCGCCAACCGCGTCGCTTTCGGGGTCTTCACCCTGGCGGGCGAGCAGGTCGACGACGCCGACATCGCCCTCTATTTCGCGAGTGGTCCGAACGCACCGGCCCAAGGGCCGTTCCCGGCCCGGGTGGAATCGCTGCAGACGTCGGCTCCCTTCAGGGCCAAAACCACCGCAGAAGATCCAAGCGCCGCCACCTCGGTCTACGTGGTGCCGCGCCTCGAGGTCGAGCAGCGCGGTGAGCTGGCGATGCTCGCGGTGATCCGCCGCGACGGCAAGCTGGAAGCGACGCGCCCGCCCAGCGTCGTCGTCGGCAAGTTCGCGGCGGTCCCGGACGTCGGCGACCCGGCGCCGCGCATCCACACGCCGACCGCCGACGAGGTGGGGGACATCAGCGAGATCGAGACGCGCATCCCTCCCGACTCGATGCACGGCATCGACTACGCCGACGTGCTGGGGGAGAAGCCGATCCTGATCGTCTTCGCGACGCCGCAGTTCTGCCAGACCCGCGTCTGCGGCCCGACCGTCGACATCGTCGAGGAAGTCAAAGCCCGGATCGGCGACCGAGCCGCCTTCATCCACATGGAGGTCTTCAACGACAACGACCCCGGCAAGGGGGTTCGTCCTCAGCTTCGCGCCTTCAACCTCGAAACGGAGCCCTGGGCCTTCGTCATCGACCGCAATGGCCGGATCAGCGCCCGCTTCGAGGGCGCCTTCGGCGCCGAGGAGCTGACGCAAGCGACGGAAGCCGCCATCGACTAGTCGTGTACCTCTCTTGACAGGACACCCCTTCCCGCCTAGGGTGCCCGAGCGCAGTTCCAGGCCACAGTCGGAGATCAAGGGAGAACGTGGGCGGTGAGCGGGGAAAGATCGTCACAGCGATAGCCAAGGCCGTCGCCGAATACGGCTACGTCCAGTTGACCGTCGAGCAGGTTCTCGCTTACGCCGGCGTCACCCCCGAGGAGTTCGAAGCCCACTTCGAGAGCCTCGAGCAGGGCCTTCTCGCCGCCCAGGAAGATTTCCTCGAGCGCCTGCGGCTGGAGGTTGCCACCGCCTGCGACCTCGATCGGGCCTGGCCGGACAACGTGCGGGCGGCTCTTGACGCCGCCCTCGCCTACGTCGCCGACGCCAACGCGATGGCCCGGGGCTTCGCCGTCGAAGCGACCGCCGCCAGCCTGGCGGCGAGCGAGCGCCAGTACGCCGCCCTGGAGACCTTTGCCGATCTCCTCCGTCAAGGCAGGCGCTTCTACCCGCGCGCGGCGGAGATGCCGCCGGAAACCGAGCGCGCCCTGGTCGGCGGGGTCGCCTCGATCGTCTCCGATCGCCTGCTCTCCGAGGAGCCGCAGGCGTTGGTCGCCCTGCTACCGCAGCTGACCGAGTTTCTCCTCGTCCCCTACCTCGGCCGGGACGCGGCGAGCAGGTTCGCCCAGAGCTGAGCCTCTAAGCCGTCGCGTTGAGCGGCGCGATCGCGAGCCGCGCCAGTTCCGGCGCCTTCTCCGGGAGCAGGTCCTCGCGACCGGAAGCGATCTCCCTTTGGATCACGAACCAGACCCCGGACGAGGTCGCTTCCAGGACCACGCGCGGGGTCTTGCCGCCCAGCCCCTTCGCCCCTTCCTCCATTTCGAAGTAGGAGAGGATCAGGTCCATCGCTTTTTCGGAGCGGTCCAGGGCAAGGGGTCCGGCGGTCAGCGTCTCGACGAACGCCAGGCGCCCGAACAGCCGGTTGCCGGCGATGTACTCGGCCATCGCCCGCAGCGCCGCCCCCACCGCTTCCGGGCCGTCGGCCGCCCCCTCGAACGCCCTCCTGGCGATCCGGATCGCCTTTTCGGCGACCACGTCGTAGGCGGCGAGAAAGGCCTCGCGTTTGCTGTTGAAGTTCTCGTAGAAGGTCTGGTTGGAGGTTCCCGCCGCCGCCGAGATCGCCGGGATGCTGAGCGATTCGTACCCCCGCTCGGCGACGACCTTGGCGGCGGCGCGGACGATCCGCTCACGCTGGCTGAGCATCGAGCGACTGAGGGGGCTGTCCGGGGGCTCCTCCCAGCTCAGGTCTTCGCCTTCCTGCTCGTCCTCGATCTTCACGGGCGAGGGCTGCGCGGCGGCGGCGACGGCCCGGCGCACCGGGTCGGTGTCCGGCCCCTGGTAGCTGAACGCCCAGTCGATCAGCGGCTCGACCAGATCGGGGAGCTCGGCGGTCGTGCCCTTGCGCAGGTGCTGGTAGACCACGCCGCTGATGCCGGAGAGGATCGCGCGAACGGTGAGGTCTGAAACCTGTTGCTGAAGGGGCTCGTCGACGAAGTACTGGCGCGTCATCTGCTCGAAGGCCTCCCAGGACCTGTGGCGATGGGTGATGCTCTCCGACCCCAGCGTCAGCGACTCGACCGTGGCGAAGGCGGCCGCCTCAGGCCGTTCGACGACGAGCTCCATGAAGCGGCCCAGACCCGCGACCAGGCGCTCGCGCAGGGATCCGGGAGTGCCGTAGGCCGCGGCCACCTCTTCCGAGACCCGGGCCACGATCGAGTCGAAGGTGGCCAGGAAGCAGTCCTCTTTGCTTTCGAAGTGTTCGTAGAAGGTGCTCTTCGAGACTCCGGCCAGGGTCACCAGCTCCCGCACCGTGGTCGAGGCGTAGCCGTGGCGCGCCACGGCCTCGACGATCGCCCCTTCGAGGCGCCCCTTTTGGTGGCGGGCCACTTCATCCGCCTTCATTCGCCGAGGGCCGCCGGGTAAACGCGGGAAAAGCGGCTGCAGCGGCTTCTCAACGGGGTTGGTCGACGCCATCCAAGCCTCACGATAGTCCGCGCTAGACCCAAAGGCGCAGGATCGTCTCAAGGAACTCTCGTGTAGGACGAACTGTCCAATTACATCGGCTTAAGTCAATCTGCTCTACACCTGCGGAGAAAGAAAGACAAAAGGCAAAATGAGACACTCTGTATAGAAAGACTAGGGGAACCGGTCAGGTTCAGTACCGGGCTTGACACGGTTCTTCACCCTATGATTTAGTGCAGCCGCCGCTTGGAGGGACCGAGTGGCAAGAACCGCAGGGGCCAGCGGAGAGGCTCCGAAAGGAAGAGGGATCGCCGATGCCAGGGAAGAAGTTCATCTTGTCGCTCGTCGCCGTCGTCGCGCTGCTGGGGGCGGTCCCTTCGCTGGCCGCGGAACAGACCCAGGAGACGTACAAAGAAGCCGTAGAGCCGATCTGCAAGAAAAACAAAGGCGCCGAAGAAAAACTCAAGGGCGCGCGCGCGAAGGTGAAGAACGGTCAGCTCGATGCCGCCGCGAAGCTGTTCTCCGGCGCGGCGAAAGCCCTGAAGCGCACGCGCACGGAGATCCTCCAGGTCCCCAAACCCCCGGCCGATGCCGCCCGCCTGACCAAATGGCTCGGGTATGTAAAGACCGAGGTGGAGCTGTTCGAAGCGGTCGCCCGAAAGCTCGCCAAGGACGAAGCCAACGCCGCCCAGAAGATGGTGGTGCGGCTGATCAGCACCGCCAAGCAGGCCAACAACCAGGTCCTCGACTTCGAATTCCGCTATTGCCGCTTCGAACCGTCGAAGTTCATCTGAGCGCAGGTCCCGAGGACAGCACGCGGGCGTTCGCCGATTCGATCACCCGCGGCGATTTGGACGCGGCTGCCGACTGCTTTACGGAAACTCGCGGTGGCGATGCCGTGGGCCCCGCCCGTAAAAGCGCCTGCCTGCCATCGCGACGCGACCCCATTGCCTTGAAAAATCTCGACCCTTGAAAGCCGATCCCGCCAACAGGCTCTAACATCACAAAGCCTGCCCGGATAGCTCAGTCGGTAGAGCACTTCCATGGTAAGGAAGGGGTCACGAGTTCGAATCTCGTTCCGGGCTTTTCTGGCTGCCTGGCCAAGTTCTCCTTTGTCCCGCTAGGCTGCCCTCCGTGGACTTCGCCCTCAGCGACGAGCAGAAGGACTTCGTCGACGCGATCCGGGACTTCTGCGACCGCGAGTGCGGGACCGCGGATCAGCGCGAGCGGCTTACCGACGGCTACCGCGAGCACCACAGCTTCGACATCTACAACCAGATGGCCGAGCTGGGCTGGCTGGGGGTGACGATCCCCGAGCAGTACGGCGGCTCGGGCGGGACGATGCTCGACGCCTGCCTGTTCATGGAGGAGACCTCGCGGGGGCTGGCGCCGATCGGCGGCTACGCGACGACGCTGATCGTCGCCGGCGCCACCCAGCGCTTCGGCACCGAGGCGCAGAAAGAGAAAATCCTCGGCGGCATCGCCTCCGGCTCGGTCGAGGCGATCGCGATGACCGAGCCCGAGGCCGGCTCCGACGTCGGCGCCCTCTCCTGCAAGGCCGAGCGGGTCGACGGCGGCTTCGTCATCAACGGCCAGAAGGTCTTCTGCTCCAACGCCCACATCTCCGACCACGTCCTCGTCGTCTGCCGCACCAACCGCAGCGGCAGCAAGCACGAGGGGATGACGATGCTCTGGGTGCCGCGCGGCGCCGAGGGGATGGAGGTCGTCCCGATCGAGACGATGGGCGGCCGCGAGACCAACCACCTCTACTTCACCGACTGCCCCGCCCGCGAGGAGGACGTCCTCGGCGAGGTCGACCAGGGTTGGATGCAGCTGATGGCCGGGCTCAACGTCGAGCGCCTGATCCTCGCCGCGACGATGCTGGGGATCGCCCAGCGCGCCTTCGACGACCTCCTCCTCTACGTCAAGGAGCGGCGCCAGTTCGACCGCCCGATCGGCTCCTTCCAGGCGCTCCAGCACCGCATCGCCGACCTCGCCACCGACCTGCAGGCGGCGCGGCTGATGACCCACTGGGTCGCCACCCTGGTCGACGAGGACCCCGACCGGATGCTGCCCCAGCAGGCCTCGATGGTGAAGCTCTTCGTCACCGAGGTGGCGAAGCGGACCACCCTCGAGGGCATGCAGATGATGGGCGGCTACGGCTACTCCTCCGAGTACGACATGGAGCGCCTTGTCCGCACCTCGCTGGTCTCAACGATCTACGGCGGCACCTCGGAGATCCAGCGCGGCATCATCGCCAAGACGCTGGGTCTCTGAGCGTTCTCTAGGCGGTGGCTGCGTAGCGGCCGTCGTCGACCAGGGCCGGTTCGCCGATGTGGAAGCCCTGGGCGTAGTCGACCTCGAAGGCGCGCACCAGCGCCAGCGTCTCGGAGTTCTCGATGCCCTCGGCGACGGTCTCCTGGCCGAACGCTTTCGCGAACTGGACCAGGGCTTGGACGAGGCGCTGGTCGGTGGGGGAGGAGGGGAGCTCGCGGATGAACTCGATGTCGATCTTGAGGTGCTGGATCGGCAGGTCCTTCAGGTAGCTGAACGAGCTGAAGCCGGTGCCGAAGTCGTCGAGGCCGAGGCCGCAGCCCATCTCGGTCACGGTGCGTGCGAAGGCGCGGGCGTTGCCCATGTTCGAGATCGCCGCCGTCTCGGTGATCTCGAAGTCGAGCCAGGCCGGGTTGAGCCCGTCGGCGATCGCCGCCCGCACGTCTTCGATCAGGCGCGGGTCGCAGAGCGAGGCGCCGCTGACGTTGACCGCGATCGGCTGCGAGCGGCCGGCCAGCTCGATCGCCTTCGCCAAGACAAGCCGATCGATCTCGGCGATCAGGCCGAGCCGCTCGGCGGTGGGGAGGAAGGAGGAGGGCGGGATGACGTCGTCGTTGTCGTCGAGCATCCGCACCAGGAGCTCCTCCCGCGCCACGCATTCCTTGCGCAGGTCGAAGATCGGCTGCGCGTAGACGACGAGCCGCTTGCGGTCGAGCGCGTCGCGAATCCGATCGGCCCAGGGCAGCTTCACGTTCGGCCCGCTGCCGGCGTCGACGGCGCGCCCGCCGCCCTGTTCCTTCGCTTCGCAGAGGGCGATGTCGGCGGTGATCATCAAGCCTTCGGCGGTCACCTCCTCGCCGGTGCCGCCGAAGGTCGCGATCCCGACGCTGGCGCCGACCGCCGGCTTGCCGCGCTCGCGCACCAGCGCGATCAGCCGCTCGGCGGTGGCCATCGCCTGGGTCGGGGTCGCCCGCTGCAGCAGCAGCGCGAATTCGTCGGCGCAGATGCGAGCGGGCAGGTCGTCGGCCCGGGACTCGTCGCGGAGCGTCGCCGCCACCGCTGCCAGTAGCCGGTCGCCCGCCTCGTGTCCCAGCGAGTCGTTGACCAGGTGGAAGGAATCGATGTCGAGCAGCAGCAGAGCGCCGGGCTGCTCGCGGTGCAGGGGATCGAGGATCCGTTCTTCCACCACTTCCACGAAGCTGTCCCGGTCGAAGAGACCGCCGCTGTTGATCGCCTCTCGCACCGTGACCTCCGAGTGCCCTGATTGATTACGTTAAAAACGACTTTACATAGAATTGGGTAGAGCCTGTGAACTACTACCGCAGCGGGCGGCGGCAGCCACTCCCCAGCCACCGCAGAGCGCTATCCTTCGCTCAGCCTCGCGCCTTGGCCCGGGGTTTTTCTTCTGTAACGACTACCTCCAGGCACGGAACGAGGGAGAAGATGGCTCGCGGAGATGTCCGCATCGCGGTGACGATGGCTTGCGAAGAGTGCAAGCGGCGCAATTACCAGACCAACAAGTCCCGGCGGAACACGCCGGATCGGATCGAGATGCGCAAGTTCTGCCGCTGGTGCGGCCGCCATACCCCTCATAAGGAGACCCGGTAGTCCCCGATGGCCAAGACCCGCGCACAGCGCAAGGCCGAGCGCCGGGCTCGGGAAGCTGAAGAACGGAAACGCTCCGGGGACGGTCTCGAGGGCGCCTCGCGCGCTCAGCACGACACCCAGACCGGCAAGTCCGGCGAGGTAGCCGACGTCGAAGCGGTCGAGGCCGGGATCGCCGCCGGCGCTCCCGAGAGCGAGACCGAGCTCCCCGACGCCCCCAAGCCCCGCTCCGCCCGTCGCGCCGAGGCGAAGGCGCAAAAGGAAGCGGAGAAGCGCAAACGCGAGGGGCAGAAGCGGCACGAGCGCGAGCAGCTCGCCAAGAAACAGAAACAGGCGAAAGCCGAACGCCAGCGGGGCGGCTTCATCGGCTTCCTCATATCCTGCTGGCAGGAGCTGAAGAAAGTCCAGTGGCCGGACCGCGAGACGCTGATCCAGGCCACCGCCGTAACGGTCCTCTTCGTCGCCGTCGCCGCCGCCTACCTCGGCGCGCTCGACGCGGTCTTCAGTGAGCTCATCAACCTGATCCTCTAGCGGGGATCCCAAACAAGAAAGCTTCTTCAGATGTATCGCTGGTACGTGATCAACACCTACTCCGGGCACGAGAACAAGGTCAAGCACAACCTCGAGCACCGGGTGCAGACGATGAGCCAGAACCGCAACGTGCGGCAGGTCGTCGTCCCCACCGAAGAGGTCTCGGAGATGAAGGACGGCAAAAAAGAGACGAAGTCGAAAAACACGATGCCCGGCTACGTCCTCGTCAACATGGAGATGACCGACGACGCTTGGAGCCTGGTCAAAAACACCCCCGGTGTCACCGGCTTCGTCGGCTCGCGCAACAAGCCGGTGCCGCTCTCCAAACCGGAGGTCGACCGCCTGCTCCACCGCGAGACCGCCGAGCGGCCCCGCACCCAGGCGCAGTTCGCGATCGGCGAATCGGTCAAAGTCATCTCCGGTCCGCTCTCCGACTTCTCCGGCGAGATCGCCGAGATCAACGAGGACGCGGCGAAACTCAAGGTGCTGGTCTCGATCTTCGGCCGCGAGACGCCGGTCGAGGTCGGCTACGACCAGGTCAAGAAGATCTAGGTCGCAAAGACCGCTACCCTCCCCAACCCGCTTATGGCAAAGAAAGTCCTCACCCTCATCAAGCTGCAGATCCAGGCCGGCAACGCCAATCCGGCGCCTCCGGTCGGTCCTGCGCTGGGCCAGCACGGCGTCAACATCATGGACTTCTGCAAAGCGTTCAACGCGCAGACGCAGGGCGAAGGCGGGACGATCATCCCGGTCGAGATCACCGTCTACGAGGACCGCTCCTTCACCTTCATCACCAAGA
>JALYWY010000223.1 GCA_030852475.1 Actinomycetota bacterium
CCAGAAGGGGGGCCGTCCGCTGATGGCCGCGATCGACGAGCGCGGACAGCCACTCAGCTCGATCCCGCAGGACTACACGAAGCGGCTGATGGTCTTCGGCGGCCGCGCGTCGATGGAGCTCGCCGCCCGCATCGCCGGACACCTCGACGTCGACCTCGGCACCGCCGACCTGCGCACATTCGCCGACGGCGAGGTCTACGCGCGCTACGAGGAGTCGATCCGCGGCGCCGACGTCTTCCTCGTCCAGTCGACCGCGGCCAACGAGGCGCACGGCATGACCCCGAACGACTCGCTGATGGAGCTGCTCGCGATGATCGACGCCGCGCAGGGCGCCTCCGCCCACCGCATCATCGCCGTGATGCCCTGGTACGGCTACGCGCGCCAGGACAAGAAGTCGGCGCCGCGCGAGCCGATCACGGCGCGGATCGTCGCCAAGGCCCTGGAGTCGGTCGGCGTCGACCGGGTGCTGACGATGGACCTCCACGCCGGTCAGGTGCAGGGGTTCTTCCACGTTCCCCTCGATCACATGACGGCGATGCCGATGCTCACCCAGTACATCTCCGACCTCGCCTTCGACGAGGAGCCGGTGATCGTCAGCCCCGACGCCGGCCGGGTGAAGACGGCGCGCAACTTCGCCCGCCGCATCGGCACCCACTGGGCGGTGATGGAGAAGGAGCGACCCGCCCAGCAGGTGGCCGAGATCGGCTACGTGGTCGGCGACGTCAAGGGCAAGACCGCGGTCCTCGTCGACGACATGATCGACACCGCCGGAACCCTCTGCGCCGCCGCCCAGACCGTGCTCGACGAGGGTGCCGCCAAGGTGGTCGCCTGCGCCACCCATGGCGTCTTCTCCGGCCCCGCCTTCGAACGGCTCGAAAACTCCGGAATCGAGCGGATCGTCGTCACCGACACGCTGCCGCTGCGCCCCGGCGCGCCGGACAACATCACCGTGCTCTCGACCGCAAGCACCTTCGCCGACTCGATCCGCCGCATCTTCACCGACGACTCGGTCTCGGAGATCTTCGCCGGCGAGAACCAGCTGTTCTGAGCGCCCTGACCGAGGAGTCGCGCAAGCTGCGCCTGGTCGGCCACAAGGGGGCCGACCTGATCGCCCCTGGGAACACGGTCGAGAGCTTCCGCGCCGCGGTCGAGGCGGGGGTGGACACGATCGAGTTCGACGTGCTCTGGCTGCCGGACGCGCACCTGCCGCTGGAGCAGCGTCACCCGCTGGTCGTCGCCCACGACTGGGGGGACGCGGAGCGGCGGACGCCGCTGAAGTTGACGGAGGCGCTGGACGCATTCCTCGAGCCGCCGCTGGACCGGGTCGAGATCGACCTCGACGTCAAGCTGCCGGGGCGGGAGGAGGAGCTCGTCGAGGCGCTGCAGGAGCGGGGCCTGGTCGAGCGGGCGATGATCTCGACGATGGAGATGCACACGCTGAAGCGCATCCTCGAGCTGAACCCGGCGCTGCGGCGCGGCTGGACCTACCCGAAGGTGACGCGCGACTGGACCCGCCAGCGCTGGGCGAAAGGGCCGATGCTGGCGGCGCTGGTGGGGATGCGCCACCGCCTCCCCGGCCTCGCCGCCCAGAGGCTGCCCCAGTTCGGAGTCGAGGCGATGTGGGTCTACCACCCGCTGGTCACGCCGCGGCTGGCGCGGATCTGCAGGCTCGCCAAGGTCGAGCTGATCGCCTGGACCGTGGACGATCTGCCGCGGATGGAGAAGCTCGTCGCCGCCGGCGTCGATGGCATCTGCTCCAACGACCCCCGCCTGTTCGCGCAGCTGTAGCGGCATGACGCGACGCTGGGGGTTGATCGTCTCGGGAGTGGTGCTAGTGGCGTTGTTCCTAGCGATGGCGCCGGCCGAGGACCAGATGCAGGAGACCGGGCCGGGGATGGTCACCTTCGAGCTGGCCGGCGATCAGGAGCGGGCTGACGAGATCCTGGCCGAATGGGGCGAGGCGGGGCAGGACGCGGCGCGAGAGCAGCTGCTGATCGACTTCGCTTTCCTGATCGCCTACGGGACGTTTCTCGTTCTCGCGGTAGCCGCAGCTCGCGACCGCTTGCGCCATCGAGGTTGGACCCGCCTCGCCGCGATCGGCGCGGTCGTCGTTCCGTTTGGTGCCGCCGCCGCTGCCTTCGACGCGATGGAGAACACCTGCCTCCTGGCGGTTTTGGACGGAGCCCGGGCAGCCTTCCCGATCCTGGCGGCGATCTTCGCCGCGATCAAGTTCGCCCTGCTCGCAGCGGCGATCGCCTATCTCGTTGTTGGAATCGCGCCGAGCCTGCGCAGCCGGTCCGCTTAGACCGCCGCGATCAGTCGCTGAGGTCGCGCCAGGTCACGAGCAGCGTCCCCAGCGCCCACAGCCCCAGCGACCAGGCGGCGAGGACCAGCCCGCCCTCGACCTGGTTCAGCGTCCCCTCGCCTTCCACGTGCCCGTGCAGGGCGCCGAGCGCGGAGGCGGGGAAGTACTCGCCGATCGTTCCCGGCAGCAGGTACGGCAGGCCGGAGACGATGAAGAAGAAGGCGATCGCGGCGATGATCGCGCCGACCTGGTTGCGGACGATCGCGCCGATCCCGAGCCCGAAGACACAGAGCAGGGAGAAGGAGACGACGACGCCGGCGTAGATC
>JALYWY010000344.1 GCA_030852475.1 Actinomycetota bacterium
CACCGTCGCCGCCATCGCGACGCCGAAGCCGGCGAAGCCGAGCGCGGTGACGAAGCAGAAGAGCGGCACCAGCAGCATCCCCGGCTCGGGGTCGAGCCCGAAGGCGAGCAGGTAGACGAGCGGTTCCAGCACGCTGGAGAAGGTCGTCCCCTTCCAGTAGGTGAGGAAGTTGGAGACCTCGCGGCTCATCACCCCGGCGATCGCCGGCCGTTCGAGCCGCCGCAGCTGGCGTGGCGCTTGCGCCGTCGGCGCGGTCTGGGCCGAGCTCTCCATCACTCCGCCTCCTCGCCGGTCAGCAGCACGAAGACGTCCTCGAGCGTGGCGGCGCGGATCACGGCGTCCTCGGGGATCTCGCCATCTGCGCGCTCGGAGCCGACGATCGCGATCGCGGGGCCGGCCGGGCGGACCGAGAAGCCCCTGGACTCCGCTTCGGCCCGCGTCTCGGCCAGGCGGTCGGGCGGGCCGTAGACCTCGGCGGTCTGGCGGCCGGCGTGCTCGCTGATCAGCTCGACCGGGCGGCCACGGCTGATGATCTTGCCCTGGTGCATCACCGCCACCTCGTCGGCGAGCCTCTCGGCCTCCTCGATGTAGTGGGTGGACATCAGGATCGTCGTCCCGCGCGCTTTCAGGTCGCCGATCAGCGTCCACAGCTCGGTCCGGATCTGCGGGTCGAGCCCGACCGTCGGCTCGTCGAGCAGGACCAGCCGCGGCTCGTGGACGAGGCCGCGGGCGAGCAGCAGCCGCCGCCGCATCCCGCCGGAGAGCTCGTCGACCGCGTCGCGGCGCCGCTCCGTCAGGCGGGCGATCTGGAGCGCTTTCTCGACCGCGGCGCCGACGTCGGGCACGCGGTAGAGGCGGGCGAAGATCGCCAGGTTGTCCTCGACGGTGACGTCGACGTCGAGGTTGTCGAGCTGGGGGACGACCCCCATCAGGCCGCGGGCGGTCTTCGCTTCGGCGGGGAGCTCGTGGCCGAGCACGCGCAGCTCGCCCGAGTCGGCGATCGCCTGCCCGGTCAGCAGTCGCATCGTCGTCGACTTGCCGGCCCCGTTCGGCCCGAGCAGGCCGAGGCAGATGCCTTCCGGCACCTCGAGGTCGAGCCCGTCGACCGCGGTGATCGGGCCGAAGGTCTTGACTACGTTCCGGAGCTCGATTGCGGCCATCGCCCTGATGGTTTCACGACCGCACCTTTTTCTCTTTCACGTCAGCCGGAGGCGAGCCGCTCGGCCAGCCAGAGATCGCAGAGCCAGTCGCCCGGCTTCGCTTTCCGGCGGGAGATGACGATGCCTTCGGGGCCGCTGCGTACATCGACGCGCTTCGACCTCGCCTCGAACTCCTGACAGGGCACAGCGATTGCCACCTCGCTGTGGCCGGCGTCTTCGTGGCCGCCGAAGCGCACCGTGACCCGGTGCCCGTGCCGTTCGCCGCTCAGCTCGGTGGGGCCGCGCAGGCGGTAGTCGAAGCCCGGCGTCATCGGACCGCGCGGCTCGAACCCACCCTGCGGCCGCGCCGTCACCTGTAGCCCGAGAGGCTTCATCGCCCGGTCGGTCTGCGCGTAGCCCTGGTCGAGATCGCCACCCGGTCCGATCGCGCGGAAGGCGCCGTAGAGGGCCGCGATCACGATCAGCGGCACGCCGATGAAGAGCGGCACGAAGGATTCGAGCAGGTACATCGGGGGGACGGTGAGGAAGATCAGGACGAAGACGAAGGCGCCGAGCTTGATGCTGCGGCGTCCGGCGTCCCACGTCTCTCCCTGAGCCTTGACCGCGTCGGCGTCGATCGGGGCGATCGCCAGTGACGCCCACAGCTCGGGTTCGCTGAGCGCGGTGGGATCTTCGGCCGGGCGCCCGCCTTCGGCTGCGGCGCGGCTGCGTGCTGCCGCGTCTCCTCCGGCCACCCGCTCGAGGTCGGCCCGCTGCAGCCACAGCAGCACGACGACGAAGACCCCGACGACGCCGAAGATCAGCCCAAGGGCCAGCTTCGGGTTCGCTTCGCCGCTGCCCATCGTCAGGCCGATCGCGGCGACGAGCGCCATCACGACGAGGACGCCGATCAGGCCGAAGCGCGAGGAGCGCTTGGACTCTCCCGAGAACACGGCGCGAGCCTATCCCGCGCTACGTGGCGCGGCAGAGGTTTTATGCCCTATGCGGCAATAAGCTCTGCCGCCGATGCTTGACGAGCGCTGGATCCGGTCGCTGCACGTGGAGTCGATGCGCCGCGCCGACCTGCACCGCGAGCGCGAGCCCCACGTCCTCTTCCAGGCCTCGACGATCGGCGCCCTGCTCGACGGCGCCTTCGACGGCGATCTCAGCTTTGCCGAGCTGGCCGCGCACGGCGACCTCGGGCTCGGCACGCTCAACCACCTCGACGGCGAGATGGTCGCGCTCGACGGCGAGTTCTTCCGCGCTGACGTCGACGGCGCCGTCACCCGGGTGGCGCCCGAGGAGCGGACGCCGTTTGCCGTCGTCACCAGGTTCGAACCGACGATCGACGAGCAGCTGCCGGCGGAGGATCGCTCCCACGAGGAGCTGCTGGCGCAGCTCCCACGAGGAGCTGCTGGCGCAGATCGATCGCCTGGTCCCGGAGGGCGCCTCCTCCTGCGCGGTTCGCCTCGACGGACGCTTCGAGCTGGTCCGCGCCCGCTCGGTCCCGCGGCAGCACCCTCCCTACCGACCGCTGACCGAGGTCGTCGCCGACCAGCACGTCTTCGAGCTGGCCGACGTCGAGGGGGCGATGCTCGGCTTCCGCTTCCCGGCCTACGTCGAGGGGATCGAGGTGCCGGGGTACCACCTGCACTTCATCAGCGCCGACCGCAGCCGTGGCGGCCACGTCCTCGACTCGCGCTCAGGCGCGTTGCGGGTGCAGATCGATCCCTCCGACGACCTCCACGTCGAGCTGCCGCCCGATGTCGAGCTGGAGGACCCGGACCTGGCCGCGGACACGCACGCCGCGGTCGCCGCCGTCGAGCACGACGGCTAACAGCGGCGGTAGACCACCCAGGACTCGTTGGCGGCGACGCGCTCGAACCCGTCCGGGACCGGGAAGGAGGGGTCGGTCGGGTCGTTGGGGTCGAGGATGAAGTTGTGGATGACGAAGTCGCTGGCGGGGGCGACGAAGTAGCCACGCTCGGTGAGCCCTTCCTCGCTGTCGCTGGCGCTGATCACCTGAGTCGGCTTGATGTCGAGGCCGAAGGCGAGACGGGGGACGGCGCGGTGGTTGGGGACGGCGATCTTGCCGCAGGGGGGCTCGAAGGCGCCGGCGTCGACGAGGTCGGTGAGGTCATCCTCGATCCGGGCCTGGTTGGTGAGGTCGGTGTCGACGCGGGAGTCGAGGTCCCACTGGTTCGGGAGCCAGGCCAGGAACATCGCCAGGACGATCGCGGCGAAGACCTGCCAGCGGCGCCGCCAGGGGTGGCCGGGCTCGAGCAGGCGCCAGCCGAGCAGGCTGAGCGCGGCGAAGATCGCCAGGATCGCGGCGGCGAGCATCGTGTAGCGGGGGAGGATCGCGAGGCCGCCGCAGGCGAGGATCGCGAAGGCGAGGAGAGCCAGGGCCGCGGCGGCGACGCCGAGGAGGGAGCGGCGGCGGAGGAAGGCGAGCCCGAGGGCGACACCACCAAGCGCGCCGACCATCCCCGGCCACTGCAGCACCTCGCCGAGCCGGCGCGGCCCGTAGAGGACGAGATCGACCGGACCGGTCTGCCGTTCCAGCGTCTCCACCGTTTCTTTCGTCCCGGTCCAGGAGTAGGTGGGACTCCCCGTCGTCACCCAGTCGAACACCGCCCAAAGCACCGGCCCAGCCAGCGCCAACACTCCCAACCAAACCACGCTGCCGACGGGCCTATTTCGCTCTATATGAGGGCGTTTTAGGCCCGTCGGCCGGAGGTTGAAGCAGAGGTAGAGCCAGTAGGCGCCGGCGAAGAGCCAGGCCTCGGGGCGGAGAAGGCCGGCGAGGGCGAGGAGGGCGAGGACGGGCCAGCCGGCCCTCGGGCGTTTGGCCTCTACCAGGAGGGCTGCCAGGCAGAGGGCGATGTAGGGGAGGTCGATGTAGGCGCGGAGGCCGTTGGAGAGGAACGGGGCGCGGGTGAGGACGATCAGGGCGGCAACCCCGCCGATCCAGCGGTCGAACCAGAGCGCCCCGAGGCGGTAGACGAAGAACCCGATCAGCCCCAACGAGACGTAGGCCCCGATCATCGTCAGCGTGATCGCGCCGTCGCCCAGCGGCGTCGTCAACGCTCCCCACAGCTCGGTCAGCGGGTGCGGCGTCGGCGGCAGCGCCGCGCCGTGGTCTGGGCTTTCGAAGTGGGCGATTTCGCGCCCCCAGACGAGGGCGTAGATCGTGTCGTAGTTGGGGAAGCCGACGGGGAAGAGGAGCAGCAGCACGCCGCTCACCCCGGCGACCCAGGCGGCCGGCGTCAACCAGTTACGGACCCCCTTCGGCACGGGCGGCACGGTATCGGGACTACCGCCCAGGGGCGCTGCCGAGCCGTGGATACACTGGCTTCAAGTGAGCGAGTCGACTTCCCTCTACCGCCGCCACCGCCCGGGTTCCTTCGACGAGGTCGTGGGGCAGACCCACGTCGTCCGCACCCTGCGCAACGCGGTCGAGCAGGGCAAGGTCCACCACGCCTACCTCTTCGTCGGCTCCCGCGGCACCGGCAAGACCTCGATGGCGAAGATCCTCGCCCGCTCGCTCAACTGCGAGCGCGGCGGGCCGACGGTCACCCCCTGCGGCGAATGCGAGTCCTGCGTGACGATCGCCGCCGGCACCTCGGTCGACGTGATCGAGATGGACGCCGCCTCGAACCGCTCGGTCGACGACGTCCGCGACCTGCGCGAGCGCGTCGCCTACGCCCCAGCCGGCGGCCACTGGAAGGTCTACATCCTCGACGAGGCGCACATGCTGACCAAAGAGGCCTGGAACGCCTTCCTGAAGACGCTCGAGGAGCCGCCGCCGAACACCGTCTTCGTCCTCGCCACCACCGAGTC
>JALYWY010000349.1 GCA_030852475.1 Actinomycetota bacterium
CGACCAGGCCGGGCATCGCCTCGAGCGCGATCTGGAAGCCCTTCTCGTAGACCAGCCTGCCGATCAGCAGTACGAGCTTCTCGTCGGGCGCCGCGAACTCGGAGCGCAGCCGCGCCAGGTCCTCGGCCGGCTGCTCGGGAAGGTCGTCGGGATCGATCCCGTTCGGGATCACGGTGATCCGCCCCTCCTCGACGCCGAAGATGTCGGCGATCTGGTCGCGCATGTACACCGAGCATGCGATCACCCGGTCCGAGCGGTTGGTGATCCAGCGCTCGACGCCGTGGATGTAGGACTGCGGATGCTTTTCGACCCAGCCCTGGTGGCGCCCGTGCTCGGTCGCGTGGATCGTCGTCACCAGCGGCGCCGAGAAGCGCCGCGCGAGATGGTCGCAGGCGCTGGCGACGAGCCAGTCGTGGCCGTGGACGACGTCGAAGTCGAAGCGGTCGCCGAGCTCGACCCCGGCGGCGAGCATGTCGGAGTTCATCCGCTCGACCCAGGCGACGAACTCGCCGAGGTCAGTCGGCCGCTTCGGCTCGCGGATGCGGTGGATGATCACCCCGCCGCGGCGCTCTTCCGCCGGCGACTCCTCTCCCCCGCGGGTCAGCACGTGGACCTCGACGTCGCGCTCGACCAAAGCCTCGGAGAGCTTGCGGACGTGGCGGGCGAGGCCGCCCTCGATCAGCGGCGGGTACTCCCAGGAAAGGATCAGGACGCGGGTCATTCGGGTGGCGTGGTCCGAGTGGTCTTAGGGCTCCAGGAGGGGAGCGATGCTTAGGTCCGGGGCGAGAGAACGCATACGCGGATCGGTGGCGCGGTCGCAGTCTATGGCCTCCAACATCGCCTGTGAGTGGTCGGTGGCGCGCTGGTAGGCGTAATCACCGGCCTGTTTGCGCTGATCCAGGAACGCCCAGTCACTCGCCTGCGCGGCAAGCAGCTCCCGCGCGGCCCGGGTCAGGTGGTCCCCGCGCAGCCCGCTCGAGACCGCCCGCAACAGGCGCAGCTCGAGCCGCCGGGCGCCGGTGGCGAGGTCGGCGACCGGCGGAGAGTCCCACGTGCGCAGGTCCTTCTCCTCGCCCCAGGTCGAAGCGTGCAGCGGCCGCTCGACCGGCTCGTGCTCGGCCAGCGCCTGTGGCACGGTGAGGAGCCGCACCCCCGCCGCCTCCGCGCCCTCCAGCACCGCCCGCAGCCAGATCGGACCCTCCGACCACCAGTGTCCGAGCAGCTCGGTGTCGATCGCGAAGACGAGCAGGCCGCGCCGGTCACAGCTCTCGGCGTAGTCACGCAGCCGCTGCGCCGCGGCCGCGAGGAACTCGCCTGCCTGCCGCCGCGCCACAGCCTCGGCCGCAGCCGGGTCGTAGGCGCCGCCCCCCACCCTCCAGATCCGGATTCCGCGCAGGGATTTGCCGGCGAACTGGGCATGGGCGGGATCGGAGGGGTAACCGTCCAGCGACCAGAGCCAGGAGATCGCCTCCCAGTCGATCGGCAGCGCCACCGGCCCGGCCTCGGTGCGAACCGGGGCGAGCGCATCCAGGGGCTCCCCGTGAGCGCTCTGGTCGACGCAGAACCAGCGCACCTCCTGCTCCGCCAGCCGCCACTCCAATCCCGGCACATAGGCGCACTCGGGCAGCCAGAAGCCACCGTCCCAGCCGAAGCGGCGCCGGTGCGAGCGGATGCCGGCGTCGAGCTGGAGCCGCACTCCCTGCCGCGTCGCCAGCAGCGGCAGCACCGCGTGGGTCGCGGCGGAGGCGGCGAGGGCGACCCGTCCCTCCGCCGCCGCCCGCTGGAAGGGGGCGAGCGGGCTGCCGCCCGCCGCGTCCAGCAGCTCGAGGGCGTGGCCGTAGCGCTGACGCTCGCCCTCGCAGGCGCCCCGGCACTCCTCGGGCACCTGCTTCAGGTCGGCCTCGGCGGCGCCGATCCGCCACTCGACCAGGAAGCGGCGCAGTCGCTCGGCCGCGCCGGGATCCTCGAGCTGGTCGGCGAGCACCGGCGTCACCGTCAGCGTCAGGTCCCGCGCCACCTCCAGGACCGGCAGGTAGGAGCGGATCACCGCGTCGAACAGCCACTCCTCGCCGAAAGGGTAGGTCCCGAACCCCTCCACGTAGGGCATGTGGCTGTGCAGGACGATCGCCAGGTCGCCGGCGGTCCCCTTGCGGCTCATTCCCCCAGGTGGCAGACCGCGAGGAAGTCGAGGGCGCGGTCGAGGTCGCCCGGCCGCAACCGGAAGTCGGTGGCGGCGATCGCCGGCGTGAAGCGGTCGTAGAAGGGCTTGGTCAGGCGCAGGCGCTTGTGGACCGCGTCCCAGCCGAGCTTGATCGCCAGCTCGTGGGCCCGCAGCTTGCGGGCGTGGAAGAGCCCGAGCATCTCGACCCGGTCGAAGTGTCCCTCGCAGAGCGCCCGGAACTCGTCGGCGCGGTACTCCTTCACGTGCCAGGGGTTGTCGGACTTCTCCGCCCCGGGCGGCGCCAGCGTCAGCAGGTTGGGGGTCGAGACGTAGGCGACGCCGCCGGGCATCAGCATCGACTTGAAGTGCTCGAGGATCGCGCCGGGGTCCTGGACGTGCTCGATCGTCTGCAGGAAGACGACGGCGTCGCAGGGCTCGGCGAACGTCTCCACTAGGTCGCGCTCGAAGCGCAGGTTCGGCCGCCGGTAGCGGAGCCGGGCGTGGTCGTGCGCTTCCGGGTTGGCGTCGACGCCGACCACGCCGGCGGCGGTGCGGGCGAGGACGTCGGAACCGTAGCCCTCGCCGCAGGCCATGTCGACGACCCGCAGGCCCTCGACGCGCTCGGCGATCCACTCGTAGACAACCAGGTGGCGGCGGAACCAGTAGTTCTCCTCCGGCACGTCGGGCAGCGTCCGCTCGCCGGTCAGCGGCAGCGGCGGCACTCCGGGTGGCTGGTTCAGCTGTAGGTACTCCTCAGCGATAGGGGAACGCTATTGCCCCGCCGAGGCGCCATGCATTGCGCCATTCCGCGTAGAGTTCCGCCGCGATGCCTGCCTCCCCCTCCGCCACCCCGGAGCACATCAAGGACGTCAACACCCGCTACCACGACGCCGCCGCCGAGGAGTACGACGCCAAGTGGGGCATCGACTTCGGCGAGGTCGGGCAGCGGCAGGTGCGGCTGAAGCTGGTCAAGGCGCTGGGCGGTCTCAAGGGTCAGTCCTTCGGCGACGCGCTGGAGATCGGCTCCGGCACCGGCTACTTCTCGCTCAACCTCGTCCAGCTCGGGGTGATCGAGCGGCTGACCGCGACCGACATCTCGCCGGGGATGCTGAAGCGGCTGGCGGCGACCGCGGAGGCGCTCGGGCTCGAGCACGTGACGACCGTCGAGACCGAGGCCGAGGTCCTGCCCTTCGAGGACGAAAGCTTCGACCTCGTCTTCGGCCACGCCGTCCTCCACCACATTCCCGACCTCGACAAAGCCTTCGCCGAATTCCGCCGCGTCCTGCGGCCCGGCGGGATGATCGCCTTCGCCGGCGAGCCCTCCCGCTACGGCGACAACCTGGCGGCGCTGCCGAAGCGCGCCGGGCTGGCGCTGGCGCCGCTCTGGCGGCGGGCGATCGGAGCGCGCCAGCGAGACGTGCAGGAGTACGAGCAGTCGGAGGGCCATTCGCTCGAGGGCGAGGTCGACGTCCACGCCTTCGCTCCCGCGGACCTGCGCCGCCTGCTCCGCGACGCCGGCTTCGAGCAGCGCCGCGTCGGCGGCGAGGAGCTGCTCTCCAACGCCTGGGGCTGGGGCCTTCGCACGGTCGAGTCGAGCGCCGAGCCCGAGTCGGTCCCCTTCGGCTGGCGCCGCTTCGCCTTCAACAGCTACATCGCCTTGCAGAAAGTAGACACCCGCGTTTTAGAGCCCTACCTCCCGGCCGAGCTCTTCTACAACCTGCTCGTCTCGGCTCGCAAGCCGCAGCGGTAGAGGGTCCGGTCGCCCTCCGCGGGAATTGGGTCGCGCCCCTTCGGGGCATGCTCCGGTCAGATGCT
>JALYWY010000350.1 GCA_030852475.1 Actinomycetota bacterium
CCTCCGGGGGAGTCCCCACCGCCGACCGCGCCGCAGGAGCCCCAAGAGCCGGCGCCGGAGGTGGTGCATTCGTCAGAGGCGCCGCGGGCGCGATCGAAAGCTGCGAAACCGAAACCGGCGCCGAAGCACCGCACGCTGAAAGAGGACGTGCATCGGTTGAAGCTGCTGGAGGGGCGGGGGCTTTGGGCGTTGCTGGCCGGGGCGGCGATCGTGGTCCTCTTCGTGGTCTTCATCTTCGCCGGGGGCGGAGATGACGGGGGCGGTGACACCACCGGCGCGACCACGGCCGATTCTCCGAGCGGGGAAACCGTCGCGGCACTGGAACAGGCCGCTGAAAGCGGGAAAAGAGAGACGACGAAGGCTTCGCTCGAGGCGGTCGACGACAGCGACGCGATCGGGGTTGCGATCTTCGGGCGGGTGAAAAAAAGCCTGGCGCTGCAGGTGGCGGCGGAAGGCCTCGAGCCGACCGGCGATGGTGAGTCGTACTCGATCTGGCTCTCAGCCTCGCCGGAGAAAATGCTGCCGCTCGCCTCGACCCAGGTCGGCGAGGACGGCCGCATCGGCGCCCAGGTCGAAGTCCCGGTCGAAGTCCTCGCCTACCTCGCCAACGAAACCTTCCGCGACATCGCCATCACCAGGACCGATGACTCGCAGTTGCGGGCCTCGCTGGCGAAAGCGACGAAAGAGAAAGACGCGCCGGTCTACACCGGCGAGGAAGTCCTCCGCGGCGAAGTTACCGGCCCGATCGTCGGCGCGGCCGATCGCCTCGAACAGGAATAGCTAGCTCGGCAGGAGCTTGCCGGGGTTCATGATCCCGGCAGGATCCAGCTGCGCCTTCAGGGCTCGCAGCGCCTCCAGGCCGGTCCCCCCCACCTCGGCCTCCATGTAGGGCGCGTGGTCGCGGCCGACCGCGTGGTGGTGGGTGATCGTGCCGCCGTGGGCGACGATCGCCTCGCAGGCGGCCCGCTTGACCGCCGCCCACTGCTCGATCTCGGCGCCGCGCCTGGCGCGCGAGATGAAGGTGAAGTAGAGCGAGGCGCCGTCGGCGTAGGCGTGCGAGAGGTGGCAGAAGACGAGCCCTGGCGTCCCCTGTCGGTCCAGAGCCCCCCGGATCGCGCTCCCCACCGCCTCGTGAAGCTCGTGGTAGCGGCTCCAGGTATGCGAGGTCTCGAGCGTCTCGACCATCGCGCCCATCTCCATCAGCGTGTCCCGCAGGTAAGGGCCCTGGTAGCGGCCGTGCTCCCAGGACCGGCCGGCCGACTGGCCCAGGTAGGCGGCGCCAGCGTCGCGCAGCGCGCGCACGGTCAGCGCTCGCCGGCGCGCCACCGACTCCTCGTCGCCCTCGAAGCCGGCGATGACCAAGGCGCCGCCGCGGCGCCTGCGGATCCCCAGGTAACCGTCGAAGAGGCGGCCGCCGAAGCCGCGCGGCCCGTTGAGGGCCAGCGTCCCCTCGGTCTCCTCCTCGTCGGAGACGCGGATGATCTCCGGCAGGCCGGGGCCCTGGGCCAAGGAGCGCACGATCTCGGCCCCGGCCTCGAAGCTCTCGGCGATCCAGGCCTCGTAGCGGCGCACCGCCGGCGCTGGGCGCACCCTTACCGTCACGTCCGGGATCACGCCGAGGACGCCCTCAGAGCCGACGATCAGCTCGCGCAACGCCGGTCCGGCGGCCGTGTGCGGCGTCTCCAGGGTCGGGATCTCCCCCGCCGGCGCCAGCATTCGCACCGAGCTGACCAGCGCGTCGTAGCGGCCGTAGCCGCTCGAGGCCTGACCGGCGGAGCGGGTCGCCGCGAAGCCGCCGATCGTCGCGTACTCGAAGGACTGCGGGAAGTGACCGAGGGTGAGGCCGAAGCGGCCGAGCGCCTCCTCCGCCTCGGGGCCGCGGAGCCCGGCGCCGAGGCGAGCCGTCAGCGAGCGCTCGTCGACGACGACGTCGCGCAACGCGCCCAGGTCGAGGCTGATCAGGCGGCCGTGGTTGCCGCGCAGCGACTCGACCCCGCCGACGACGCTGGTGCCACCGCCGAAGGGGACGATCGCGATCCCCTCCGTCGCGCAGGTCTCGAGGATCCGCTGCAGCGCCGAGGCGCTCCCCGGCATCGCCACGGCGTCCGGGGCCTCCTCCAGCGCCCCGTTTCGAAGCCGCGCCAGGTCGGCATAGCCGCGCCCGACCGCGTGCCGCAGCCGGTCCTCGGCGGAGGTGAACACGTTCGCCTCCCCGACCGCGTCGACGAGCGCCTGCGGCAGCGACTCCGCCTGCGGCAGCGTGAACTCCTCGAGGCGCCGCGCCAGCGGCCAGGGCTGCAGCTCGCCGATCCGCTCCCGCAGCACCCCGAGCGCCTCCGCGTCCAGCGAAGGCTCGATCGAGGGGTCTCCCCACCCCCACCACTTCGCGTCGCGCCGCGGCGTCATCCCAGCGCCCTTTCGAGCCCGTCGAGCGCTTCGTCGAGCGCTTCCCCCCGCGCCCGGCGCATCAGCGGCGAACCGAGCTTCGACATCCCTTTCAGCTGCTGCTCCTCGGTGAGGCTGACCTCGGTGGCGCCATCGCGCTCCCGCAGGCCGATCTCGACCCGCAGGCCCTTCAGGTGCCGCTCGAAGGGCGTTCCCTCCAGCTCCTGCTCCCAGACGTAGCGCTCGCGCTCGGCCGAGCTGACGCAGCGGAAATCGGCCCGGACCCCCCGCCCCTCGGCGGTCCCCAGCACCTTCGTCCAGCGAGTTCGCCGGCCTCCCTTGTCGTCGACGTTCTCGACCCGCGTGGTCCGCGGCCACCAGCGCGGCAGGTTGTAAGGGTCGGAGACGAGGCTCCAGACGTCGTCAAGGGGCGCCTCGACGGTGCGCGTGCGGGTCACGCGGGCCACGCGGGAGCGCTTATTCCCCGGCGAGCCGGCGCAGGTCCCGGACCAGCAGCAGGTGCTTGAGGTGGCTGACCGTGGCGGCCAGGCTTTCGAGGCTTTCCAGCGCCTCCTTGCGCCGCTCTGGGTTGCGCGAGCGCAGCGACGGCCCCAGCACCGCTTCCAGCAGATTCGCCTCGCGGTCGGCCGAAGAGCGGAAGACCCGCAGGTTGCGTGCCCCGACGCCGACCCGCGAGAGCTCGTTGGCGGCGCGCACGATCTCGCGATCGGTCTCGTCGTAGACGATCTTGCCCTCGCGTTTCTCCGGTTGCACGATCCCGTAGTTCTCGAGCTCGCGGATCAGCTCCTCGCGGGCGCCGGTCTCCTCGACGATCTCGTCGAGCGAGAGGTAGGCGCGCGAGGTGTCGACGAGGATCGCCCTCCGCACGGCGCCGGTAGCCGGTTTCCTCTCGCCATCGCCCAGCACCAGGTCGCCGCCGGAGGCGAGCTCCTGACGAATCACCCGCAGCGGCAGGAACTCGTCGCGCTGCAGGCGCAGGATCGTCCGCAGCCGTTCGACGTCGGACTGGCTGTAGAGGCGGTAGCCACCGGAGGTCCGCCGCGGGGTGAGCAGCTTTTGATCCTCCAGGTAGCGGATCTTCGAGATCGAGACGTCGTCGAATTCGCTCTGGAGGATTTTGCAGACGGCGCCGATCGTCAGCGCCTTGCGCGGCCGGCTCGGCGCTTCCGAGGTGCGTCCGGGCTGTTCGGAGACCGCCATCCTCATCGCTCCAGGTAGCTCAGCTTGTACTTGCCGACCTGGATCTCGTCGCCGTCGGCGAGCCGGTGCGACTCGATCCGGCGCCGGTTGACGTAGGTGCCGTTGAGCGACCCCAGGTCGTCGATGTAGAGACCGTCGCGGCGACGGACCAGCAGCGCGTGGTTGCGGGAGACGGTGACGTCATCGAGGAAGACGCCGGCGTCGGGGCTGCGGCCGATGCTGACCCGCTCCTCGGAGACGCTGAAGCTCTCCCCCGCGCGGCCGCCGCCGGCGCGGATGACCAGCGCCGCGCCGCTCTCGGAGACCACCTCGTCGATGTCGACCGGCGTCATCTCGCCGGTCTCGTCGACCCGGTAGGTCATCGTCGTCGGGTCGTCGCCGGCCTCTTTCGGGCCGCCCAGGTAGGCGCCGCACTTCTGGCAGTAGTTCGCCCCCTCGGGGTTCG
Source organism: Actinomycetota bacterium (assembly GCA_030852475.1). Classification (GTDB taxonomy): domain Bacteria; phylum Actinomycetota; class Thermoleophilia; order Solirubrobacterales; family 70-9; genus VAYN01. Next base: position 4,052 of record JALYWY010000350.1, read on the forward strand.
CGAACCCGCACTCGGGACAGTGGACAGCCATGGCCGCTCCCGCTCAGGCGGCGGGCTCGTCCTCCGTCGGGGGCTTGGTCTCCCCAGCGAGGATCTGGGTCAGCTGCTCGACGTCGTCGCCGGAGATCAGCGATTCGCCGGCCTCGCGTTTCTGGCGCAGGCGGTTGACCAGCTCGGCGCGCAGGATGTCGATCTTCCCGTGCAGGACGCGCCGCTTGTAGGAGATTTCGTTCTCCTCGGCCGTCAGGTTGTCGATCATGTCCTTCAGCTCCTTGTCGCTGAGAGAACCAAGATCGGGAAAGGTGTCCTCCATCGTGCTCCTAACTGGTCGGGGCTGGGCGCGGTAGCCGATCATAGCTCCCCGCGCGAAAGGTTCAACCCTAGGTTGAAGGTTCGGGTCGATCTGGATCTGAGCTTGCAGCCTGGGCACTGCGGACCGCGCGCAGCCCGGCGCGTGCGTAGAGCACGGTTGCGACAATCGCCATCGCCAGCCCCCAGATCACCAGCGCCGTGGCGACCCAGCCCGGGGAGAGCAGGGCGAGCCAGATCCCGCCCATGATCGGGAAGACGGAGATACGGCCGGGCCAGTTGACCTCGATGTCGACGCCGTGGCGGAGGCCGTACTGGGCGAGGACGAGCATCGCCAGCTCGCGCAGGGCGAGCAGCGCCAGCAGCCAGCGCGGCAGCAGCTCGAAACTCCAGCAGACGACGGCGCCGGAGAGGATCGTGAGCCGGTCGACGAGCGGGTCGAGCAGCGCTCCCATGCGGCTGTACTGGCCGGTGATCCGGGCGAGGATGCCGTCGAGGTAGTCGCCCGCGGCGATCGCCCAGAAGATCATCGCCGAGAGGACCGAGGTGCCGTCCTCGGTGCCATAGGCGAGGACGAGGAAGACCGGCAGCGCCGCCAGGCGGATGTAGCCGACCAGGTTCGGGATCGTCCAGGGGTTGAGGGGCTCCCCCTTGCGGGTCGTGGGCGGCGGCGGCGCGCTGCGGTCGAGCCCGAAGAGGCGACGCACCCGACCGCGGCCGAAGGGTGCGGCCATGGCTAGTAGGCCTTCGCGAAGACCGCTTCGACGACCGCCGGCTTGCCGGTGAGAACGCAGCGGCTGTCGGTGGGCAGGTCCTGGTCGAAGGGCAGGCAGCGAACCGAGACCTTCATCTCCTCGAGCAGCTCCGCCGACTCGGGCGCTTCGCTCCAGGGCGCCCGCACGAAGCCACCGGCGCCCGCGTCGGCCGGATCGGCGTCGAACCAATCGCGGAAGTCCTCCAGCTCCTCGATGTCCCGGCGCGTGCGCGAGCCGAGGCGCTCCAGGGCGGCGCCGTGGTAAGCGTCCTGGATCTCCGCCAGCAGCTCCGGGATCGCGCCTGCGACCCGCCCCCGCTCCAACGGCTCGGGCTTCGCATCGCCGGCATCGCGGCGGCGCAGTGCAACCACGCCCTCCTTGAGGTCGCGCGGGCCCAGTTCGAGGACCAGCGGGACGCCTTTGCGAGTCCACTCCCAGCGCTTGTCGGGCGGTTCCCGGTCCCGCAGGTCGGCCATCGCCCGCACCTCGGCCCCCTGGAAGGTGAGATCGCCGATCTCCCGAGCCAGGGCCTCGGCCTCCTCTAGCACCGCCGGCCCCTCCTCGCCGCGGGGAATCGGCACGATCACCACCTGCTGCGGCGCGACCGTCGGCGGCAGGCGCAGGCCGACGTCGTCGCTGTGGCTCATGATCAAGGCGCCGAGGAGCCGCGTGGAGACGCCCCAGGAAGCCGTATGCACCAACTCCCGCCCGCCCTCGCGGTTGAGGAAGTCGATCTCGGCGGCCTTCGCGAAGCTCTGCCCGAGGTAGTGCGAGGTGCCTGCCTGCAGGGCCTTGCCGTCCTGCATCATCGCCTCGATCGAGAGCGTCATCACCGCCCCCGGGAACCGCTCGTCCTCGGACTTCTCCCCGGTCAGGACCGGCATCGCCAGGAACGAGTCGGCGAAGCGCCGGTAGACCTCCAGCATCTCCTCGGTGTTCTTCCGTGCCTCCTCCTCGGTGGCGAAGGCGGTGTGCCCCTCCTGCCAGAGGAACTCGGTCGTCCGCAGCAGCACCCGCGGTCGCATCTCCCAACGGACCACGTTGGCCCACTGGTTCACCATCAGCGGCAGATCCCGGTAGGAGTTGATCCATTTGGCGAATGACTTGCCGATGATCGTCTCCGAGGTGGGCCGCACGATCAGCGGTTCCGCCAGCTCGCCCCCGGGCTTCAGCTTCTCGGGGTGCTCGGGGTCTTCTTCCAGCCGGTGGTGGGTCACCACCGCCATCTCCTTGGCGAAGCCCTCGACGTGCTTGGCCTCCGACTCGAAGTAGCCGAGCGGGATGAAGAGCGGGAAGTAGGCGTTGCTGGCGCCGCTCTTCTTGATCTGCCGGTCGAGCTCCGCCTGCATCAGCTCCCAGATCGCATAGCCCCAGGGTCGAATGACCATGCACCCCCGCACATGCGCCAGTTCGGCCACCTCCCCCTCCCGCACCACGGCCTGGAACCAGGCCGGAAAGTCCTCCTGCCTGGAGGGAGAAACGCCTTTGTTCTTGCGGCTCACTTTCGGAAACCTATCGACACGAACCGCGCGCCAAATTTGAGACCACATCGGTCAGCCTCAGCGCATGCCTGCCGAGTCCGCGAGAAACCGCCATATGCGCGGTCTGTCGCGGACTCGCGACGGCGAGGCTGAGATTGCCGAACTGGCGGGGCGGCAATATGGGGTGGTCTCGCGGCGGCAGTTGCGAAACCTCGGCCTAGGTGAGGATGCGATCCAGTACCGGCTCGCGGTTGGACGCCTGCATCTACTGCATCCCGGCGTCTATGCGGTGGGGCACCGGCTGATCCCTCGTCAGGGTCACTGGATGGCTGCAGTGCTCGCGTCCGGCCCCGGAGCTGTCCTCAGCCACCGCTCGGCGGCGGCGCTCTGGATGATTCGGCCAACTTCGCGGACCAGGATCGACGTCACCGTCCCGCACCGCAGCCGTTCCTCACGGGCGATCCACCGCCACATCTCCCAGGCACCCCCGGATGAGCAAACGGTGAAGGAGGGGATTCCGGTCACCACCGTCCCGCGAACCATCTTCGACCTCGCGGCGACCGAGCCGGTGGACGTGGTCGAGAACCTGTTGCGAGAGGCTGAACACCTTCAGCTCTGGGACAAGCTCTCGCTACCGCACCTGATCGAGCGCTACCCCGGCAGACGAGGCTCTCGCAAGGTTCGAGCCGCGCTGGAGCGCCTGGAGGAAGAGCCCGAGGGCCGCAAGCGCAGCAAGCTCGAGGAGCGCTTCGCCCCCTTCCTTCGCCTGCACCACTTCCCCCTACCCCGCTTCAACGACTGGATCGAAGCAGGGGGCAAGCGCTACTGCGTCGACTGCCACTGGCCGCAGTTCCGCCAAATCGTCGAGCTCGACGGCTGGGACGGCCACTCCACCCGCACCGCGTTCCGCGAGGACCGCGCTCGGGATCGGCGCCTGCGCGTCGCCGGCTACGCCGTCACCCGCCTGACCTGGAACCAGCTGGACGACGAACCGGAGGCCGTTGCCGCCGATCTTCGAGCGCTGCTATACAAGCGTCCGTGATAACGTACAAGCCAATGACGACCACTACGCTCCAGTCGACGACCAAAGACCCCGCCGCCTCAGTCGGTCCCCGCATCCGCGCGCTGCGCGATGCGATGGGTCTTTCCCTCCGCGACCTCGCCGAGCGCTCCGGCGTCAGCGCGCCGATGCTCTCGCAGGTCGAGCGGGGGGAGACGAGCCCGACTCTGGCCGTCGCCGGCAAGATCGCCGCCGGCCTGGAACTGACGCTCTCGCAGCTGCTGCGCCTCGACGAGGGCCAGCATGTGGCGATCAGCCGCGCCGCCGGACGCCGTCGCTCCGAGCGCGGGGGGCATCGCTTCGAGGAGCTGACGCCGCCGCTGCCCGGACAGCGAGCCGACGTCTCCCTGCACGTGCTCGAGCCCGGCGCCGGCACCGGCGGCCGCGAGGACCCGCCGATGCACGAGCCCGGCAGTCGCGAGACCGCCGTCGTCCTCGCCGGCACCCTGGCGCTGGTCGTCGACGGCAGCCGCCACGAGCTTCAAGAGGGGGACAGCGTCACCTTCGACGCCGACCTTCCCCATCACTTCGAGAACGAAGGCCAGGAGGCGACCCGCTTCCTCGCCGTGATCGCCGCCGGCCTGAGGAGGAGCTGACGCAATGCCGAAAACGATGTTCGACAAGATCTGGGAGGCCCACGAGGTATCGCCCGGGCTGATCTACATCGACCTGCACATGGTCCACGAGGTGACCTCTCCCCAGGCCTTCGACGGCCTGCGGATGGCCGGCCGCAAGGTCCGCCGCCCGGACAAGACCCTCGCCACCGCCGACCACAACACCCCGACCGACGGGACGATGGCGGCGCGCCTGATCGCCGACCAGCTCTCCCGCGTCCAGGTCGAAACCCTGGAGCGCAACTGCGAGGAGTTCGGCGTCCCGGTCTACTCGCTCGGCTCCGACCGCCAGGGCATCGTCCACGTGATCGGCCCGGAGCTGGGCGTCACCCAGCCGGGGATGACGATCGTCTGCGGCGACAGCCACACCTCCACCCACGGGGCCTTCGGGGCGCTGGCCTTCGGCATCGGTACCTCCGAGGTCGAGCACGTGCTGGCGACCCAGTGCCTGGTCCAGAAGCGGCCGAAGACGATGCGGATCAACTACTTCGGCGAGCTGCGCCACGGCGTCACCCCGAAGGACCTGATCCTGGCGACTATCGGCCGCCTCGGCACCGGCGGCATGACCGGCTATGCGGTGGAGTACGCCGGGCCCGCCATCGAGGCGCTCTCGATGCCGGGCCGGATGACGATCTGCAACATGACGATCGAGGGCGGCGGCCGCGCCGGGATGATCGCCCCCGACGAGACCACCTTCGAGTGGGTCAAGGGCCGCCCGGCCGCCCCGGCTGACTTCGAGGCGGCGATGGCCCGCTGGCGCGAGTTGCCGACCGACCCCGACGCCAGCTTCGACACCGAGGTCGAGATCGACGCCTCCGGGATCTCGCCGATGGTCACCTGGGGCACCAACCCGGGCCAGGTCGTCGAGGTCACCGACCGCGTCCCCGACCCCACCGAGCTGGAGTCGCCCGCCGACCGCGGAGCGGCCGAACGCGCGCTCGCCTACATGGGCCTGAAGGCGGGCACGCCGATGACCGAGATCGCACCCGAACGCGTCTTCATCGGCTCCTGCACCAACTCGCGGATCGAGGATCTGCGAGAGGCCGCCGCGATCGTCGAGGGGCGCAAGGTCGCTCCGGGCATCAACGCCATGGTCGTTCCCGGCTCCCAGCAGGTGAAGAAGGCCGCTGAGGAAGAGGGTCTCGACGAGGTCTTCAAGAGCGCCGGGTTCGACTGGCGCGTGGCCGGCTGCTCGATGTGCCTGGGGATGAACCCGGACACCCTCGACGAAGGCGAGCGCTGCGCCTCGACTTCGAACCGCAACTTCGAGGGACGCCAGGGCAAGGGCGGCCGCACCCATCTGGTCAGCCCGAAAATGGCCGCCGCGGCGGCCGTCGAGGGCCACTTCGTCGACATCAGGGATTGGAGTTGAGCATGCGACCGATAGACGTGATCGAAGGCAAGGTGTCGGTGCTGGACCGCAGCGACGTCGACACCGACCAGATCATCCCCAAGCAGTTCCTCAAGCGGGTCGAGCGGACCGGCTTCGGCGAGTTCCTCTTCTACGACTGGATCCGCGACGGCGAGATCGAGCTGGAGCCGAACCCGATC
>JALYWY010000234.1 GCA_030852475.1 Actinomycetota bacterium
AACCTTCCTCTACATCTCGGTCTTCGGCGCCGCCCTCGGCTCGCGGATCGACCAGCTGCACGGGATCGACTACGTCGTCTTCGTCATCCCCGGCCTGATCATGATGGCCTGGGCGACCAACGCCTTCTCCAACAACTCCTCCTCGATCCTCCAGCAGAAGTTCCAGGGCGCGATCCAGGACCAGCTCTCCTCGCCGGCCTCGCCGGCCGAGCTCCTCCTCGCCTTCTCGCTCGGCGGCTTCGCCCGCGGGCTGATCGTCGCCCTGCTGACCTTCGTCGCCTCCTCGCTGCTGGTCGACCTGCCGGTCGAGCACGTCCTCGTCCTCGTTCCGTCGCTGTTTCTCGTCGGCTTCTTCTTCAGCCAGCTCGGCGTCCTGATCGGCGTCCGGGCCGAACAGTTCGACGACGTCGCCTTCGCCCAGACCTTCGTGCTGACGCCGCTGATCTTCCTCGGCGGCGTCTTCTACTCGGCGTCCCTGCTGCCGGAGCCCTACGAGACCCTGACCCACTTCAACCCGCTCTTCTACATGATCAACCTGGTCCGCTACGGGTTCGTCGGCTACACCGAAGTCAGCATCGCCCTCTCCCTCGCGGCGCTGACCCTGGCGACCGCGGCCATCTTCCTGGTCAACCTGCGCCTCTTCAGCAAGGGCTACCGCCTCCGCGCCTAGTCGACGTTCTCCTCGATCCAGGCGAGGTAGCCGGACGAGCCGGCGACGATCGGGGTGGCGACGATCTCCGGCTCGTCGTAGGAGTGGGCCTCGCGGATCGCCGCCTCCACCGCCCCGTAGGCGGCGCGGGTCGTCTTCACCAGGCACTGCCACTCCCGCTCCTCCTCGATCGCGCCCTGCCAGCGGTAGCGGCTGACGGTCGGCCCGACCACCTGCGCGCACGCCGCCAGGCGGCGCTCGACCAGGAGCGAGGCGATGCGGCCGGCCTCCTCCTCGGAGCCGGCGGTGGTGAGGACCTGGACGAACTCGGTCATCGAGGCGATCAGCCCTGCCAGGCAGCCCGCAGTTCGCCGAGGAGCACCTCGAGCGAAGGCAGCCCTTCGTCTCTGGGGGAGATATGGGCATCGTCCTGGGGCCAGGGGATCTCCAGCGCGGGGTCGTCCCAGCGGCAGCCGAGCTCGTCGGTCAGGTCCCAGTAGTGGGAGACCGCGTAGACGTGGGTCGAGGCTTCGGTGAAGTAGAAGCCGTGGGCGACGCCGTGGGGGATCGTGATCGCGCTCGGCCGCTCGGCCGAGAGTTCGACGCAGGCGGTGGCGCCGGCGGTCTCGGATTCGTCCCGCAGGTCTCTGAGGCCGATGATCGCGCGGCCTCGCACCACCGTCAGGTAGTCGTCGTGGCGGGGGTGGACGTGGACCCCCCGCAGGACCCCGGCCTCGCTGTGGACCGCGTTCCACTGGATCGGCTCGACCTCGGTCTCCCACTCGCGCCGGAACAGCTCGATGAAGGTGCCGCGGTCGTCGCTATGTGGTTCGAGCTGGCGCAGGAGCAGGCCGGCGGGCAGCGATCCGACGACCGGGTGGGGGAGGGTCGCGCTCATGCCCCCGCCGTCTCGCCGGGCCGGGCCAGGGCGATCATCTCCTCGATCGCGGCGACGATCGCGACGGCGTCGGCGGCCGAGCTGAGCGGCGGCGGCCCGCCCTGCAGGTGCTCGACGAAGGCGCGCAGCTCGGCCAGCAGGGGCATCTCGTTCCCGACCGGGCGGTGCTCGACCGAGTCGGCGTCGATCGCCCCGGCGCGTCCGATCACGACCGACTCGGCGTAGCCGCCGTCGAGCTGGGCGACGCCCCCTTCGCAGACGAGCCGCAGCTCGCGCCGGTGAGCGGGGGCCAATTCGGAGACATCGATAACCATCCACGGCGTCTCGCCGAGGAAGGCGGTCAGGCCGGCCAGCTCACCGCCGACGAGCTCTGACACCGCCTGGCGCGGCGCCGGCACCTCGCCGAGGATCTCGAGCGCGATCGCGAGGTCGTGCGGAGCATGGATCCAGACCGTGTCGACGTCGCTGTAGCGATGGCCGAGGGTCACCCGGCGCGAGTGGATGCCGACCACCTCGCCCAACTCGCCGGAGCGGGCGATCCGGGCCAGCTCGCGAACGCCGGGGTGGTAGCGCCACTTGTCCATCACGAAGAGCCGGTCGGGGGCGGCGTCGGCGAGCCTGCGGGCTGAGGCGAGATCGGCGGTCAGCGGCTTCTCGACGTAGACCGGCACCCCGAGGGCGAGGGCTTCCTCGACCACCTCGGCGTGGGTCGAGGTCGGCGTCGCGACCACCACCCCGTCGACCCCCTGCAGCGAAGCCACCTCGCCGACGATCTCCACCGCGCCTCCCTCTTCGGCGCGCTCGCGGCTGGTCTCCGAGCGGGCCACCACGGGGACGTCGCAACCGAGGCTGCGCAGGTCGCGCAGGATGTGCCGTCCCCACCGCCCGCATCCGGCCAAAGCGACCCGCGGAGCGGCGGAACTGCCGTTGCTGGTGAGGTCGACGTTCATCCCGGCGGGGCGATCATAGTCCCGGCGAATCCGCGGGATAGGCTGCCGTCGATGATCCGGCTGCCGGCGCCAGACGACCCCGCCGTCTCGGTGATCGTCCTCCTCGACGGCGCGGTCGGGTTGGCCGAGCGCTGCCTCACCGCCCTCGCCGCCTGCGAGGAGAGCGTGCCGTTCGAGACGGTGATCCTGCTCAACGACCCCGACCCCGAGCTGGAGAGCTTCGTGCGCGAATCGGTCAGCGGAGGGCGGGTGGTGCTCTCGCGGGCCAACGCCGGGCCGGGGGTGGGATGGAACCTCGGCGCCGCGGTGGCCCGGGCGCCGCGGCTGGCGACCCTGCACGAGGACAGCGAGCCCGCCCCCGACTGGCTGGTGCCGTTGACGGAGACGATGACCGAGCACGGCGCCGGCGCCGTCGGCGCCCGCCTCTACGACCACGACGGCTCGGTCCAGAACTGCGGCTGGGTCCTCTTCTCCGACGCCAGTCATCTGCAGATCAAAGAGGCGACCGCGCCGGAGGCGGTGGCTGCGACGGAGCCCACCCCGGCCGACATGCTGAGCGGCGCGGCGATGCTGGTCGACCGCGAGGCGGTGCGGGCGGTCGGCGGCTGGGACGAGCGCTTCCACCCCGCGGTCTTCGTCGACATCGACGTCTCGACCGCGATCTGGAACCTCGGCAGGCCGGTGCTGAGCGTGCCCGCGGCCAGCGTCCGCCACGAGAGCCACGCCTTCGACCGCCGCGGCAACTCGCCGCTGACCGGCCCCCGCCTGCGCACCGTCCTCTTCGAGCGCAACAGCGTCCCCTTCCTCGAGAAGTGGGGCCCGTTCGTCGGCGAGCGCGCGGCGCCCCCGGACATCACCGACCCGGTCAGCGTCAAGGCGGCGACCGCCGTGGCGCTGGCGCTGACCCGAGAGCGCCTCGAACAGGTCCGCTCCGGCGAGTGGAGGCCGCCGCGCCCGGGCGCCCGAGCCGAGCCCCGCTTCAGCGGCCTCGCCGATCCTCCCGTCGTCGACGCGGGCGACGGCACCTTCCGGGTCGCGCCCGCCGTCGAGGCGGCGCTGGTCGCCGCCGAAAACGAGCTGGTCCGTGACTACTGCCTCTGGCTGGTGCGCAAAGAGGCGTACGAGTTCGACCGGCTGCTCGCCGCCCACGAGGAACTGAAGTGGTGGGACGGCGAGGGCCGGGCCCTTAAACAGGAGCGGGACGAGCTGAAGGAGGAGCGGGACGAGCTGGCGCAGAGGCTGAGCCAGATCCTCACCGGCAGGACCTGGCGCCTCCGCACCGCCGTCACGCGCTTCTTCGGCCGCTAGCCGACCCTCATCCCGGGTCGGCGACCGGGACCGCGGCCTTCTCGTGGTCGTCGGGCAGGAGCAGGATCGCCCCCTCGCCGGTCACGTAGGCCTCCTCGCCGTGCTGGTTGACGTCCATGCCCATCGCCTCTTCGCGCTCGGTCGCCCGCAGCGGCATGATCGCTCCGATCGCCTTCAGCAGGACGAAGGTGGCGACGAAGGCATAGGTCGGCGCCGCCAGGACGGCGAGCACCTGGTCCCAAAGCTGCTCCGCGTTGCCGTAGAAGAGGCCGTCGGAGACCCCGTTCCAGCTCTCCTGGGCGAAGAAGCCGATGAAGAGGATCCCGACGAGACCTGCGGTGCCGTGGGCGGCGAGGACGTCGAGGGTCTCGTCGACCCGCGTCCGGGTCCGCCAGGCGATGATCGCCCAGCTGGGGATCGCTCCCAGGGCGCCGAGCAGCATCGCCCAGCCGGGACTGACGTAGCCGCCCGCCGGGGTGATCAGGACGCAGCCGACGATGATCGCGGTGGCGGCGCCGATCGCGGTCACCTTGCGGCCCCGGATCACGTCGAGGACGAACCAGACGAGCAGGGTGGTCGCCGGGCAGAGCAGCGTGTTGGTGAAGGCGAGGACGCTGCCTTCGCCGGTCGAGAAGCCGCTGCCGCCGTTGAACCCGAACCAGCCGAACCACAGCAACCCCGCGCCCACCAGCACGTACATCGCGTTGTGGGGGAGGAGCGCCTGGCGACCGTAGTCTTTGCGCGCCCCGACGACCAGGGCCGCCGCCAGCGCCGAGAAGCCGGAGGCCATCTCGACCGGGACGCCGCCGGCGAAGTCGAGGGTGCCCCCACCGATCAGCCAGCCCGAGCCGAAGCCCCAGTAGGCGAGGACCGAGTACACGAGGATCGACCACAGGGCGGCGAATACGAGAAAGGCACCGAAGCGCATCCGCTCCACCACGGCGCCCGACACCAGCGCGGTGGTGATGATGCAGAAGGTCGCCTGGAAGGCGAAGAACAGCAGGTGCGGGATCGTCGTCCCGTCGCGCGGCGTGAACTCGACCCCGTTCAGGAACATGTGGTCGAGCCCGCCGACGAGGTCGCCGGTGCCGTCGAACGCGATCGAGTAGCCGATGACGGCCCACGACACGGTGGCGACGGCCAGCGCGGCGGCGCACATCATGAAGGTGTTGAGGGCGTT
>JALYWY010000385.1 GCA_030852475.1 Actinomycetota bacterium
CGCGCCCGAAGAAGCGGCGCCGGAAGGCGGCGAAGCGGGCGGCGGCGTCACCGCCGGCTAAGGGCGCGGCCTCGAGACGAAGCTACTGCCGGCGGCGCAGAAGCGCCACGGGTTCTCGACGGCTTTGGTGATCCCGATCCGGGGGCCGGTGACGATCGCCGGCGGCTCACCCTCCGGTGGCGTCAGCAGGAAGGGCTCGCGGCAGAGGTCCGCCTCGTTGGCGGAGAGGTCGATCCCGAGCGCCTCGGTGAGCTTGCCCGGGCCCGAGCAGAGCTCCACGTCCGGCTTGTCGCCGCGGCGCTCGCGCATCCGCTCGAGACCGTCGGTCGGCTCCAATGCCCGGATCAGCACCGCCGCCGCCTCTCCCTCCGGTTCGGCGACCGCGTTGAGGAGGCTGTGGATCCCGTAGGAGAGGTAGACGTAGGCGTAGCCGGGCGGGCCGAAGAGGACCCGGGTGCGCTCGGTCAGGCCGACGTAGGCGTGGCAGGCGGGGTCGTCGGCCTCGTAGCTCTCGGTCTCGACGATGACGCCGCCACAGCCTTCGTAGAGGAGCGTGCAGCCGACCAGGTCCCGGGCGACGTCGTGGACCGAGCGGTCGAAGAACTCGCGCTCCAGGCGCGTCAGGAACGCTCCTCCCGGAGGCGCGCCTGGACCGCGGTCAGCGTCTCGCGCGCCTCCTCGATCTGGCGCGCCAGCGGCGCCGAGCCGGTACCGCCGGCGATCCGCTTCGACTCCAGCCAGCTGCTCTGCTTCAGCACCTCGTAATAGGTCTCGTCGAGGTGCTCGGAGCGCTGCCGCAGCTCCTCCGGGGTCAGCTCCGAGAGCGACTTGCCGCGCTCGACCGCGTCGCGGACGAGGCCGCCGACGACACCGTGCGCCTCGCGGAAGGGGACGCCGCGGCGGACCAGCAGGTCGGCGACCTCGGTCGCCGCCAGCATCTCGTCGCCCGAGGCGGCCTCCATCCGCTCGCGGTGGAACTCGATCCCGTCGAGCATTCCGGCGGTGGCATCGAGCAGGGACTCGATCGTGTCGATCGCGTCGAAGAGCGGCTCCTTGTCCTCCTGCATGTCCTTGCCATAGGTGAGCGGCAGCGCGTGCATCACCCCGAGCAGGGTCTGGTAGGAGGCGGCGACGCGCGGGCTCTTCGCCCGCAGCAGCTCGGCCGAGTCGGGGTTCTTCTTCTGCGGCATGATCGAGGAGCCCGAGGAGAAGGACTCGTCGAGCTCGCAGAAGCCGAACTCGCTGCTCGACCAGATGACGATTTCCGAGCCGAGCCGCGAGAGGTGCATCGCGCAGGTCGAGGCGGCGTTGAGGTAGTCGAGGACGAAATCGCGGTTGGAGGAGCCGTCGATCGAGTTGTGGCTGACGTGGGCGAAGCCGAGGTCGTCGGCGACCGATTCGCGGTCGATCTCCCAGTTGACGCCGGCCAGCGCCCCGGAGCCGAGCGGCATCACGCTGGCGCTGTCGAGGGCGAACTGGAAGCGGAGGACGTCGCGGGCGAGCATCCAGAAGTAGGCGAGCAGGTGGTGACCGAGGTAGACCGGCTGGGCGCGCTGCAGGTGCGTGTAGCCGGGCATCGTCCAGTCCTTGTGGGTCTCGGCCTGGGCGAGCAGCCGCTCCATCGCTGCTCCGCAGAGCTCGATCGCCCGCAGCGAGTGCGCCTGCACGACCATCGCCACGTCGGTCGCGACCTGGTCGTTGCGCGAGCGGCCGGTGTGGAGCTTGCCCGCCAGCGGCCCGATCTCCTCGCCGAGCAGGCGCTCGATCGCCATGTGGATGTCCTCGTCGGCCGGGTCGAACTCGAAGCCGTGCTCGGCCATGCGGGCGTCGACGCGGTCGAGGCCGGCCTCGATCTGGCCGAGCTCGTCCTCGCTCAGGACGCCGATCCCGCAGAGGCCGCGGGCGTGCGCCTTCGACTGGTCGATGTCGTACGGGGCCAGCCAGGCGTCGAAGGCGAGCGAGCGGTTGAGGCGCCAGAAGCGGGGATCGGGGTCTTTGCGGAAGCGTCCCATCGGGCGGGCGATTATGCCTCCTACGCGGCTTGTCCGAGCGCCGCGGCGAGCTCTTGGCAGACACGCTCCACCTGCGCCTCGCTCATCGCCGGGAAGAACGGCAGCGCCAGCGAGTCCGCCGAGGCGGCTTCGGCAACCGGGAACTGGCCCTCGCGGTAGCCGAGCTCGCGCAGGTGCGGGAAGAGGTGGATGCAGGGCAGGTAGGCCTTGGAGGCGACGCCGCGCTCGGCCAGGCGGGCGATCGTCGCGTCGCGGTCGACGCCCTCCGGCAGGCGCACCGTGTAGACGAACCAGCTGCGCCGCTCGGCGCCGCGACCGGAGATCGGCGTCCGCACCCCCTCCAGCCCCGACAGCCGCTCCTCGTACATCCGCGCCACGTTCGCGCGGCGCTCCAGCAGCGCGTCGAGCTTCTCGACCTGGGCTACGCCGAGGGCGGCGGCGACGTCGGAGAGGCGGTAGTTGAAGCCGAGCCGGTCGTGGTCGAGCCAGCCCATGTCGACCGCGCGGCCCTGGTTGCGCTCGGAGCGCAGGCGGGCGGCCTCGTCGGGGTCGCGGGGGACGACCATGCCCCCCTCCCCCGTCGTCATCTGCTTGTTGGCGTAGAAGGCGAAGGTGGCGAGGTTGCCGCGGGTGCCGACCCCCCGTCCTTCGGAGTCGACGGCGCCGAGCGCCTCGCAGGCGTCCTCGAGGATGCCGAGGCCGTGGCGCTTCGCCAGCGCCTCCAGCTCGGGCATCGCCGCCGGGTAGCCGAAGATGTGGACCGGCAGCAGTCCTACGGTCCGCTCGCCGACCGCGTCGGACGCAGCCGCGGGGTCGATATCCAGCGTCTCCTCCTCGACGTCGACGAAGACCGGCCTGGCCCCCTCGTAGAGCAGGCAGTTGGCGGAAGCGACGAAGCTGAACGGGCTGGTCGCCACCTCGTCGCCCTCCCCCCAGCCCAGAGCCCGCACCCCGAGGTGGAGAGCGGTGGTGCCGCTGGAGACCATCACCGCGTCCTCGACCCCGAGCCAGGCGGCGAACTCGCGCTCGAAGCGCTCACCCATCGGGCCGAGGGAGAGCCAGCCGGAGCGCAGCACCTCCAGCACCAGCGTCTCCTCGCGGGAGCCGATCGCCGGTTGAGCAAGCGGGATCGGCTGACTCGGCGGCTCTGCGTTCACTGGAAGGCGTACTCCAGCGAGTCGACCAGCGCCTCCCAGGATGCCTCAATGATGTTCTCCGAGACCCCGGTGGTCCCCCACTCACGCTCGCCGTCGGCGGAGTCGAGCAGGACCCTGGTGACGGCGCCGGTGCCGTGGGCTTCGTCGAGGATCCGCACCTTGTAGTTGGTCAGCTCGACGTCGGCGAGGTGCGGGTGGCGGTCGGCGATCGCGCCGCGCAGGGCGTTGTCGAGGGCGTTCACCGGCCCGTTCCCCTCGGCCGCCTGGAAGTAGCGCTTGCCATCGACCTCGACTTTGATCGTCGCCTCGGTCGTCACCTCGCCGTCGGCGTGTTTTTCGACCACGACGCGGAAGCTCTCGAGCCGGAAGAGCGGCTTGTAGGTGCCGCTCTCGCGCCGCAGCAGCAGCTCGAAGGAGGCCGGCGCCGCCTCGTAGTGGTAGCCGTCGTGCTCGCGCCGCTTCAGCTCCTCGACCGCGCGCGCCGCCTCGGCGTCGTCCATCTCGAGGCCGATCCGCTCCGCCTGGGCCCTGATCGTCGCCTTGCCGGAGAGCTCCGAGGGCAGGATCGCGCGCTGGTTGCCGACCGCGGCGGGATCGACGTGCTCGAAGGTCCTCGCGTCGGCCTCGACCCCGGCGACGTGCATCCCGCCCTTGTGGGCAAAGGCGTTGCGGCCGACGTAGGGCGCGTCGGGGTTCTGGGTCACGTTGCAGAGCTCGTCCATGAAGTGGACGGTCTCGGCCAGCGAGGCGAGCTGCTCGGGGCTGACGACCTCGTAGCCGAGCTTCAGCTGCAGGTTGGGCAGGATCGTCGTCAGGTTGGCGTTGCCGCAGCGCTCGCCGTAGCCGTTGATCGTCCCCTGCACCATCCGCGCGCCCTCGCCGACTGCGGCCAGCGAATTGGCGACGCCACAGCCGGCGTCGTCGTGGACGTGGATCCCGACTTCGGCCCGCTCGCCCAGCTTCACGAACACCTCGCGGGTGGCGGCGGCGATCTGGTCGGGCAGGCTGGAGCCGTTGGTGTCGCAGAGGGTGACGTTCTCCGCCCCGGCCTCGATCGCGGCGGCCAGACACTCGAGCGCGTAGCCGGAGTCGTCGCGGTAGGCGTCGAAGAAGTGCTCGGCGTCGTAGACGACGCGCTTGCCCTGGTCGAGGCAGAAGCGGACCGAGTCGCCGATCATCGCCAGGTTTTCCTCGCGGGAGACCTTCGTCACCTTCTCCAGGTGCAGGCCCCAGGTCTTGCCGACCAGCGTCACCACCGGGGTGAAGGCGCCGACCAGGGTCTGCAGCGCCGGATCGTCCTCGGGCGCGGTGTCGCGGCGGCGGGTCATCCCGAAGGCGCAGATCGTCGCCTGCTCGAGCTCGAGCTCGGCGAGGCGCGCGAACAGCTCCTCTTCCTTCGGGTTCGAGCTCGGGAAGCCGGCCTCGATCATCTGCACGCCGAGCTTGTCGAGGGCGACGACGACGCGGGCCTTCTCGGATGCCGAGAGCGACATCCCCTCGCCCTGCATGCCGTCGCGCAAGGTCGTGTCGTAGAGCTTCACCTGTTCCATCTGCTTACTGCCTTTCGAGTCGAGAGAAGATCGGGTGGGCCGGAGCCCTCGCGCGCGGACGCGCCGCGCCGGCCGCTTATGCGGCGGGGGTAATTCGCCCGATCGACTCCGAGTCGGTGGCCTCCGGAGAATCGGATGCCTCAGGGGCCTCGACGAAGTCGAGCCACTCCAGGTACTCCTCGGCCTTGCCGCAGAGCGCGTCCTCGAACTTGGCCTGGACGTGGCGGGTGATCTCACCCGGCTCGCCGAGCGGGTGGTCGTCGATCTCGCGGACCGGCACCAGCTCGGCCGCCGTTCCGGTGAGGAAGACCTCCTCGGCGAGGTAGAGCTCGGCGCGGGCGATGTCGCGTTCGACCACGGTGTAGCCGAGGTCGCGGGCGATCTGGATCACCGACTTGCGGTTGATCCCGTCGAGGATCGAGGCGACGTGCGGCGGGGTGAGGATCTGGCCGTCGCGGACGACGAAGATGTTCTCGCCCGAGCCCTCGCAGACGAAGCCGCGTTCGTCGAGCAGGATCGCCTCGTCGTAGCCGGCGTTGTGGGACTCGGTCTTGGCGAGGATCGAGTTGAGGTAGGAGCCGGAGG
>JALYWY010000392.1 GCA_030852475.1 Actinomycetota bacterium
CGTCCTTTGTAGGTCTATGCCGTACAAAGGACGAACGCCGCCTAGCACGGAAGGCTTTTCAAGGGAAAGGAAGATCTAGGGGCGAAGCTAGCGCGAGTCCGGGAGGGCCGCGATAGATCCGTTCCTAGATCTTGAGGAGGATGAAGGTATTGATCGTGAAGAGGACGGCGACGATGACGGTCGCGCGATCCAGATTCTTCTCGACCATCGAGCCGCCGCCGATGCCGCTGCCACCGCCGCCGCCGACGCCGAAGGCGCCGGAGAGGCCTGCGTCTTTCCCCGAGTGGAGCAAGATGAGGAAGATCAGGACGACGGCGAAGATCACCTGGACGATGCTGAGAAGAGTGAACACGAAGGGGAAGTCTAGCTTTGCGTGACCTTTTCCGGTTCTTCCGGCTCGCGGGGCTGGGCTCCGTTGCCGTTTCCGTTGCCGCGCTCGCCGTCGACCTGGTCGAGGATCTCGAGCGCTTCGCGGCGTAGCTCGGCGTCGAGGACCGCGAAATCCTCGTCGGAGAGCTTGCCGGCGGCGTGGTCGAGCTCGGCGTCCCGGATCTCCCGGTACTTGGCTTCCTTGCGGGCATCGGCTTCGGTGCGGATGAGGGCGCCGCGGCGGCGGCCGCGAGCCGGCCAGAGGGCGATCAGGGCGCCGGCCAGCGCGATCAGCCCGCCGATCCACATCCAGGTCACCAGCGGGTCGACGATGATCCGGAAGGTGGCCGGGGCGGGGTTGTCCAGATAGCCCCTCGCCACCCGCTCCGCCGTCAGCGCCTGCAGATCCGAGATCTGTTCGAGTGCCTGGGCGCGCAGGCTCGGGTTGGCCGCCGCCGCGCGCATCAGCGCCCCCAGCGCTTTGCACTGCTCCGGCGTGCCCGGCGCGCCCTGGATGCAGGCCTCGAAGCCTTCGTCCGCCGCTTTCGCGTCGCCCTGCAGACCGCCGAGCTCGGGTTCCTCGGCGATCCAGAGGTCGCTGTCGAAGCCCGCCCTCAGCCCCACCTCGCTGGTCGCCTCGCCGGCGAAGTAGTTGCTGATCGTCCCCACTTCCTGCCCGGTCGGGCGGTGGAACTGGCGGCTCGGCCGCAGGAAGCCGACCGTCTCGCCGCCTTCTTCGACCCGCAGGACCGACCCGATCGTGATCTTCTGCTCGTCGACGGCGACGGTCGGTTTCTCGTAGGTGATCTTGCGACCGTCGACGACGGCGCTCTGCCCCGGCCGCAGCTCGACGTCGCGCCTGGTCTGGAAGCTCGAAGAGGCGGCGATCCCGATCAGCAGGACGATGACGCCGACGTGGACGATGTAGCCGCCGTAGCGGCGGCGGTTGCGGCTGATCAGCCCTGCCATCGCCCCGGCGGTCGTGCCGCCGGCCAGTTGCTGCCGCGCCCTGGCGCCGGTCCAGAACTCCTGCGCCAGGCCGGTCAGGGCGAAGGCGGCGAAGGCGAAGAGCGCCAGCGCCCAGAGGCTGTCGGCGGCGTCGGTGAGAACCACCAGGCCGAGCGTCACAACCGCGGCGACCGCGAGCGGGACGCGGAAGACCCGCTTGGCCGAAGCCCAGCTGACCCGCCGCCAGGCGAGCAGCGGGCCGATCCCGGTGAAGAGGACGAGCAGGATCCCCAGCGGCGTCGTGTACTCGTCGAACCAAGGTGCCGCCAGGGAAGCCTTCTCGCCGGTGAAGAGTTCGGAGATCAGCGGGAAGAACGTCCCCCAGAAGATCACCGCCGTCAGCCCGACCAGCAGCAGGTTGTTGACGAGGAAGATCGACTCGCGCGAGACCAGCGAGTCGATCCGCTTCTCCGAGCGCAGGTCGTCGAGACGGCTGACGATCAGCGTCGTCGAGCCGACGAGGACGACCCCGATCAGGCCGAGGATGTAGGGGCCGACGGTGCTGTCGCCGAAGGCGTGGATCGACTGCAGGACTCCGGAGCGGACGAGGAAGGTGCCGAGCAGCGCCATCGAGAAGGTGCCGACGATGAGGCTGGCGTTCCAGACTTTCAGCATCCCCCGCTTCTCCTGAACCATGATCGAGTGCAGGAAGGCGGTGCCGAGCAGCCACGGCATCAGCGCCGCGTTCTCGACCGGGTCCCAGGCCCAGTAGCCGCCCCAGCCGAGCTCGGTGTAGGACCAGCGGGCGCCGAGCAGCA
>JALYWY010000235.1 GCA_030852475.1 Actinomycetota bacterium
CCGAGAGCGCGAAGGCCGGCGACCACTCGCCGCTGGCGCATTTCGGCAGCCACTTCTGTTTCTGCTCCTCGGAGCCGAACAGCTGGATCGGCAGCGTCCCCAGCTCCTGCACCATCAGCATCAGCGCCGAGGAAGCGCAGGCCTTGGCGATCTCCTCGACCGCCATCTGCAGGACCAGGGTCCCGGTGCCGGTGCCGCCGTACTCGGCCGCGAAGGGCAGGCCGAGGATGTCGTGAGAGGCGAGCAGCTCGCGGATGTCCCACGCGTATTCGCTCTTGCGGTCGATCTCGCCGGCCCGCGGCGCGATCTTGTCCTGGGCGAGCCGGCGGACCATGTCGCGCAGGTCGAGCGCCTCCTGGGAGATCTCGTAGGCGGGCTGGATCTGGTCGGTAGCGATAGCGTCAGCCATGGTGTCTGCCCTGAACCATCTCAAGTTTCGCCAGGAGAAGCCCCTGCGGGGCAAGAAGGCGCTGGTGACCGGCGGTTCGCGCGGCATCGGACGCGGGATCGTCGAGCGCCTTGCCGCCGACGGCGCCGATGTCGTCTTCAGCTACGCGAGCAACCGGGCAGCCGCCGACGAGGTCGTCGCGGCGGCGGGGCGCCTGCCCGGAAGCGCCCACGCCGAGCAGGCCGAGCTGGGAGCGAAGCAGGCGGCGCTGGATCTGTACGAGGCCGCGGAGCGGCGGCTCGGGCCGCTCGACGTCCTCGTCAACAACGCCGGCATCAGCGGTGGCCGGCCGGAGCTGGCCGAGATCGACGACGAGCTCTACGACGAGGTGATGGAGACCAACCTGCGGGCGACCTTCACGCTGATGCGGGAGGCGGCGCGGCGGCTGCGGGACGGCGGCAGCATCGTCAACGTCTCGACCATCAACACGGTGATGCCGGCGCCCGGGATCGCGCTCTACGCCGCCAGCAAGGGGGCGATCGAGCAGCTGGCCGCCGTGGCCGCGACCGAGCTCGGCAGCCGCGGCATCACCGTCAACAGCGTCTCCCCCGGCTTCACCGACACCGAGATGCTGCGCAACGGCTCCGGCGGCGGGATGCTGCCGCAACTGGCGGCCGAATCGCCCTTCAACCGGCTGGGTCAGCCCGCCGACATCGCCGACGTCGTCGCCTTCCTGGTCGGCGAGGACGGTCGCTGGATGACCGGGCAGAACCTGCGGGCGAGCGGCGGCGTCGTCTAGCCGGACTCAGAAGACGGGCGACTCGGTGTAGGTCCCGAAGACCTCCTGCATCGCCGCGATCATCTCGCCCTCGGTCGCCTGCGTTCGCGCGGCCGCGATGATCGGCGGCATCAGGTTTCCCGCCCCGGCGGCGGCGCGCTTGAGCTCGGCCAGCGCGGCCTCGACCGCGGCGGCGTCGCGGGTGGCGCGGGTGGCGGCGAGGCGGTCGACCTGCTTGCGTTCCAGCGCCGGGTCGATCTTCAGGATCGGCGTCGGCTCTTCGTCGTCCTGGGTGAAGTCGTTGACGCCGACGACGATCCGCCGCCGTTCGTTCAGCTCCTGCTGGTAGCGGAAGGAGGCGTCGGCGATCTCGCGCTGGGGGAAGTTGCGGCGGATCGCCTCGACCATCCCTCCCAGCTCGTCGATCCGGGCGAAGTACCCGTAGGCCGCCTCCTCCATCTCGTCGGTCAACTTCTCGACGAACCAGGAGCCGCCGAGCGGGTCGACCGTGTTCGGGACGCCGGTCTCGGTGGCGATGATCTGCTGGGTGCGCAGTGCCACCCGCACCGCCTCCTCGGTCGGCAGCGCCAGCGCCTCGTCGAAGGAGTTGGTGTGCAGGGACTGGGTCCCGCCCATCACGGCAGCCAATGCCTCCAGGGCGGTGCGGACGATGTTGTTGAGCGGCTGCTGGGCGGTCAGGCTGACGCCGGCGGTCTGGGTGTGGAAGCGCAGCCGCATCGACTCCTCGCGGGTGGCGCCGTAGGTCTCCTTCATCTCCCGCGCCCAGATCCGGCGCGCGGCCCTGTACTTGGCGATCTCCTCGAAGAAGTCGATGTGGGAGTTGAAGAAGAAGGAGAGCCGCGGGGCGAAGTCGTCGACGTCGAGGCCACGCTCGATCGCCCGCTCCACATAGGTGAAGCCGTCCTTGAGGGTGAAGGCGAGCTCCTGCTGGGCGGTCGACCCTGCCTCGCGGATGTGGTACCCGGAGATCGAGACCGGGTGCCAGCGCGGCATGTTCTCGGTGCACCACTCGATCATGTCGGTGACCAGCCGCATCGCCGGCTCGATCGGAAAGCACCACTCTTTCTGGG
>JALYWY010000400.1 GCA_030852475.1 Actinomycetota bacterium
ACCCCGGGCCTCGCCGGCGCCGCCCAGGCGAGCAAGAAGATCACCCTGCCGCAGCTCAACCGGCTCAGCCTCTGCACCACCCAGGTGATGGTCCCGACCGCGAACCAGGTGGTCAACGACCGCTTCAGCACCGGCCAGCCGAACTATCGCGAGTTCCTCTACAACCTCACCAACTTCGCCGGCATGGCGCAGAACTTCGACGGCAACGGCCCCTATGCCCGCGCTCAGGCAGGAGGCGGTCCCCTCCTCGTCGGCGAACCAAACCCCAACGCGAACAAAGACATTCCCAGCGACGCCATCAACTACGCGCACACGATCGAAGACCCGCAGGGGACGCAGCCGCAGCTCGGCGGTAGGCCACCGCTGCGGCCGAACGTTCGCTGCTACACCAACCCGGTGCCTGACGTGAACGGGCCGCTGGGTCAGGTCGGCCCCGCCTCTCCGTCCGCAGCGGGGGTGAATCCATGAGCGAGCGCGAACCGAACGTCAGCCGCTGGACCCACTTCCGCGCCTGGCTCTCGCGGCAGGTGCGCGGTCGCCGCAAGGACACGATCGCGATCATCGTCCTGGCGATTGCCGGGATCGCGATGATGCTCGGGATCTTCACCCAGCAGAAAGCCTCGCTGCCCGCCTGGCTGCCGGTGGTGGGCGAAGAATTCGACGAAATCACCGCCGAGTTCTCGACCGCGCAGGCTGTCACCGCGGGCCAGGGCCAGTCGGTCAACATCGCCGGGATCGAAATCGGCAAGGTCGCCTCGGTCGAGCTCGAAGACGGGCATGCCGTTGTCGGGATGGACATCGAGCCGGAGTACATGGAGCTGATCCATCCCAACGCCGAGCTCCTCCTGCGCCCGAAAACGAACCTCAACGACATGACCGTCGAGATCGACCCCGGCAGCGGTAAGGAGCACATCGAGGACGGCGCCCACTTCCCCCTCAACCAGACCGAACCCAACACCAACCTCGAGGGCTTCCTCTCGACCCTCGACGCCGACACCAGGAGCTACATCCAGCTGCTCGTCGCCGGCGGCGCCCAGGGGATCGGCGGCCGCGGCAAACAGGTCTCGAACGCCTTCCGCCGCTTCCAGCCCTTCGTCCACTACATCGCCAAGCTCAACAAAGCGGTCGCCGCGCGTCGCGTCGAGCTCGCCCGGGTGATCACCAACTTCGGCGAGCTGACCACGGAACTCGGCCGCAACGACGCGACGATCCAGCGCTTCGTCACCTCGTCGCGGGCGGCTCTCGGCAACTTCGCCAACCAGCAGGAGTCGGTCCAGGCCGCCTTCGAGGAATTCCCCTCCTCGCTGCAGGCGGCCCGCGCCGGCCTCGCCAGCTCCAACCGCTTCTCGCAGGTGGCGTACCCGACCCTGATCCAGCTGATCCCGCAGGCGCAGGCGCTGACGCCGGCCTTCCGCGCGACCGAACAGCTCTTCGACGAAACCACCGAGCCGATTCGCGACCAGATCCGGCCCTTCACCCGCCAGGTCCGCCCGACCCTCGCCGCCGGGGCCGAAGCCGCGGAACCGTTCGAAAAGACGGTGCGGAACTTCGGCAACTCGCTGGGCGGCTTCAACTCCTTCCTCAACCAGCTTGCCTTCAACCCCAAAGGGCCGAAAGAGAGCTACCTCTTCTACCTGCCCTGGCTCAACCACAACTTCAACAACGCCTTCTCTCTCCAGGACGCAGGGGGTCCGATCCTGCGCGGGATGGTGCTGATCTCCTGCACCGCTTCCGACCTCGGCTACGGGCTTGGAGGCCAGGGCGTGGCGAATGGCGAACCGTACCTCCAGACCCTTCTGGAAGTCCTGCAGATCCCTCGCGACGAAGAAATCCCCGTCTCGTTCAAAACCGACACCCCCGGCAACACCTGCGAATTCGTCCAAAAATGAGCAAGCGCGCACCCAGCACCACCCAACTCCTCGTCATCACCGGCTTCGCGCTGTCCTGCTTCGGGATCCTGCTCTTCCTCTGGGTCACCTTCGGCGGTCCGACCCCGTTCCGGGCGAAGACGTATGAGGTGAAAATCCCGTTCACCGAGGCGACCCAGCTGGCCGAACAGTCTGATGTCCGCATCTCCGGGGTCAACGTCGGCAAAGTCCAGAAAATCGAGCTCTCGCCCGATGGGGAGCGGGCCTGGGCGACCACCGCGATCGACGCCCAGTACGCGCCGTTACCGGAGGACACGAGGGCGATCCTGCGCACCAAAACCCTGCTCGGCGAGACCTACATCGAACTCTCTCCCGGCTCCCGCGAGGGGCCGGAGCTCGAGGACGGCGGCGTCCTGCCGCAGGCGAACATCGCCCAGTCGGTCCAGCTCGACGAGATCTTCCGTACCTTCGACGGCCCGACCCGCGCAGCCTTCAAGGCATGGATGCAGGAAGCCGCGGTCGCGATCAACGGACAGGGCCAGAACCTCTCCTACGCGCTCGGCGCCCTCGAACCGACCTTCACCGAGTTCGACAAGCTCTTCCGCGTGCTGGACAGCCAGCGCCTCGCGGTCGGCCAGCTGTTCCGCAACGGCGCCACCACCTTCAGCGCCCTGCGCGGCCGCCAGGGGGAGCTCGGCGACCTGATCCAGAGCTCGAACGCGGTCTTCCAGACGACGGCGCGGCGCAACCGCGACATCGAAGCGCTGTTCCGCGCCTTCCCGACCTTCCTCGACGAGTCGCGCCTGACCCTGCAGCGGCTCAAAGGCTTCTCCCAGAACGCCACCCCGCTGATGCGGCAGCTGGTGCCGGCGGCCG
>JALYWY010000402.1 GCA_030852475.1 Actinomycetota bacterium
GAACCCGGCCGCCGCTCCTCCCGTCCCTCTTGCTGGGAATCGGGCTCGGCGGCTTCGTCGACGGGATCGTCCTCCACCAGATCCTCCAGTGGCACCACATCCTCACCGACGAGGGCTGCTGCCCGGCCTCGACCGTCGGCGGCCTCGAGGACAACACCCTTGCCGACGGGCTCTTCCATGTCGCCACCTGGATCGCGGTGATGGCGGGGACGATCGTCGCCGTCCGCGCCTGGCAGCGCGGCGAGCTGGCCCCGCCCTGGCGCTCCCACTTCGGCGGCCTCCTGCTCGGCTGGGGCCTCTTCAACCTCGTCGAGGGGTTGATCGACCACCAGATCCTCGGCATCCACCACGTCCGCGACGACCTCGGCGGCCCGCTCGGGTGGGACCTGGGTTTCCTCGCCTTCGGCGCGTCGCTCGCCCTGGTGGGGTGGAGGCTGGTTCGTCGCGCATAGGATTCAGCCATGCCGAGAACCCGCAGCGCCCTCGCCGCTCTGGCAACGGTCCTTTTCCCGATCCTTCTCCTCGCCACCCTGACCGCCCCGGTCGCCTCGGCGCAGGTGAAGGTGGAATCGGAAGTCACCTGGGACGAAAGCGGCGACGGCTCGGTCAGCAACGTGCGGCTGCACGTCTTCCGCGACGGGGTCGAGGTGCTCAACCTGCCCCCCGTCCGCCCCTGCGCCGGCTGCGAGCTGCAGCCGGTCCCGCCGGATTACCAGCCGCCCGCCCGCGTCCTGCAGCTGGACGCGACCCCGGAGCCCGAGGTGGTCTTCACCCTCGCCTCGCGGGGCGCGCACTGCTGCATCTACGCCGAGGTGTTCCGCTGGGACGAGGCGAGCGGCCGCTACCTCCTCACCCTCCACGACTTCGAAGACTTCGGCTTCAGGCTGAAGAACCTCGGCCCCGGCGGCCGCCCGGTCTTCGTCAGCAGCGACAGCCGCTTCGCCTACCGCTACTCCTGCTTCCCCTGCGCGATCTATCCGCCCCGGGTCTGGGAGTACCGCGGCGGCAAGTTCTCAGACGTCACCCGCGCTCATCCGGGTGAGGTGAAGAAGAGCCTCGCCCGCGCGAACCGCCTGTACCGGCGGATCCGCGACGACTACGACCCCCGTGGCGTCCTCGCCGGCCTGGTCGCCGACAAGTGCCTGCTCGGCAACTGCGCCGGCGGGTTCAAAGTGGTGCGGAAGGCGATCCGCAAGGGCTACGTCCGCCGCCGGGACCGCTACGAAATCGGCGCCCACGGGCGTCGCTACCTGCAGGATCTCCGCCGCTTCCTCGGCCGCCTCGGCTACGCCTAGCCGAGCAGCCTGCGGATCGCGTAGACCAGGGAGAGCGGCAGGCCCAGCACGATCAGCGCCAGCCCCAGGCAGGCGCAGTTCTCGGTCCAGGTCGAGGAGACGTCGGGCTCGTAAGGAGGCTCGTCCGGGCCCGGTTCCGGGTCGTAGAGGTACACGCCGTGATAGCGCCGCCACCAGCGCAGCCCGCGGCCTCGCAGGTCCACCCTCACGATCAGGGAGGAATCGTCCGGCTCCATATCCCAGAATGCGTAGGCATGGGAGCGGTAGGCCTTGCCCGAGGGCCCGATGAGGCGCTCCTTCACCGGCTGCTCCTCGTAGCGCAGCAGCTCCTCGACGGGCAACGCCGCCAGCTTCTGGATCCGCTCTTCGGTTAGCTCACGCGCCTCCGACACGGCTGCAATGATGGCTTGATGAAGAAGCGGCGGCTCCCCGCCTACTTCGCGGTCCTCGTCCTCTCCCTGGCCCTTGCGGCGCCGGCAGCGGCGGCGCCCCGTCCGGCCGACGTCAAGCGCGGACTCGAGCGGCTGGTCGCGGCGAAGGGTGGGCCGCCGGGGGCGATCGCGACGATGTACCGCGACGGCAAGCTGACCGTGCTGCGGGCGGGGCGCGCCGACGTCAGGCGGCCGGGGGCGCCGAAGCCGACCGACCACATGCGGATCGCCAGCGTCGCCAAGGCGTTCAGCGGCGCGGTCGCCCTGAACCTGGTTCGCGCCGGCCGGCTCGGGCTCGACGACACGATCGCGCAGCGGCTGAGCGGGATGCCGGCGACCTGGGGCTCGGTGACCGTGCGCCAGATGCTCAACCACACCAGCGGCCTCCCCGACTACACCAAATCCAAAGGCTTCGCCAGGCAGGCGGAGAAAGACCCGCGCGGCTTCGTCTCCCCGGCCAAGATCATCGGCTGGGTCCGCAACGATCCGCTCGAGTTCGCGCCCGGCTCCGACTACGAGTACTCGAACACCGACAACATCGTCATCGGCCTGATCGCCGAGGCGGTCACCGGCCAGCCCTACGACCGGTCCCTCGAGGAGATCGTCTTCGCACCCGCGGGGCTGACCCAGACCTCGTTCCCGGTCAAGCCGGCGCTGCCGAAACCGTTCATCCACGGCTACGTCGTCGAGCCCGGGGAGGAGCCGGTGGACGTCTCGACTTTCCTCAGCCCCAGCGGAGCCTGGGCCTCCGGCGCGATCGTCTCCACGCCGCGGGAGCTCAACGTCTTCATCCGCTCCTACCTGGCCCTCAAATTCTTCTCCACCCCCCAACAGCAGCAACAGATGCAGTTCTTCCCCGGCGGCGAATCCAGCCCACCCGGCCCCGGCCAAAACTCCGCCGGCCTGGCCCTCTTTCGCTACAAGACCAAATGCGGCACCGTCTACGGCCACACCGGCAACTTCCCCGGCTACGTCCAGTGGGCGGCAGCCACCGCCGACGGCACCCGCGCCGTCACCACCTCCCTCAACATCCCGGCGCCAACCGGCAAGCTCCTGGCGCAGCTGAGGCGAGTGCAGACGACCGCCGTCTGCGCGCTGCTGGCGAAGTAAGCCGGCGAGGCCGTGGCGGCCTCGGCGATGCCGGAGGAGGGACTCGAACCCCCGACACGCGGATTATGATTCCGCTGCTCTAACCAGCTGAGCTACTCCGGCGGGGAGGGGGATGGTAGCGAGGCAGGGGATGAGGGCTGCTTTGACGCGGCTGGGCATTGGACAGGGGTCGCGAGATTGGGGCGTACCTAAATTGGGATTTGGTGGAGAGATTTCCACAAAAAGGGGCGCAAATGCGGTGGGAGCAGGGGAAATGACTGCAGCGGATAGACATCATGGTTAGGGTGGAGCGGTGACGGCGGAACTGGACAGGGCGGTGAAGACGGTCGTCCGGCAGTGCATGGGGATCTCGCCGGGGGAGGACGTTCTGGTGATCTGCAACCCGGGGACGGAGGAGATCGGCGCGCTGATGCGGATCGAGGCGCAGGGGGAGGGCGCCGACGCGACCTTGGCAGTGATCTCGGAGCGGGAATCCGCTGCCGCCGAGCCGCCGCGGGCGGTGGCGGCGGCGATGGCCGCGGCCGACGTGGTGCTGGCGCCGACGATCCAGTCGCTCTCCCATACCGCTGCTCGCAAAGCCGCCAGCGAGGCCGGGGTGCGGATCGGCACTCTGCCCGGCGTGACCGAAGAGATGCTGGGCCGGCTGATGGCCGGCGACCTGGAGGAGATCCGCCGCCGCGGCTGGGCCGTGGTCACCGCCCTCAATCGCGGCTCCGAGGCGAGGATCACCTGCCCCCACGGCAGCGACCTGCGGCTCGGTCTCGAGGGTCGGATGGGGATCGTCGACGCGGGCGAACTCGGCAACCGCGGCGCCTTCGGCAACCTTCCCTGCGGCGAGGGCTTCATCGCGCCGGTGGAGGGGACGGCCGAGGGCAAGCTCGTCGTCGACGGCTCGATAGCCGAAGTCGGTCTGCTGGAGACGCCGGTCGAGCTGACTGTCCGCGACGGTCGCCTCGTCGAAGCGACCGGTGAAGAGGGTGCCCGGTTGCTGGAGCTGCTCACCGCCCACGGCGAGGATGGCACCAACGTCGCCGAGCTCGGGATCGGCACCAACGAAGAGGCGATCCTCACCGGCAACATCCTCGAGGACGAGAAGATCCTCGGCACCTGCCACGTCGCCTTCGGCGCCTCGGCCGCGATCGGCGGCACCGTGCAGGTCCCGGTCCACCTCGACTGCGTCGTCCTCGAACCGACGGTGGAGATCGACGGCGAGAAGATCGTCAGCGACGGCGAGCTGGTCGTCTGAGGAGCGCGAGCATGCCGCCCCTCCTCGCGGTTCCTAACGTCTCCGAGGGGACCGACGAGGAGTGCCTCGAGCGCCTGGAGCGGGCTTTCACGCGCGGCGTCTCCCTGCTCGACCACCACTCCGACGCCGACCACGGCCGCTCCGTCTTCACCCTGGCGGGGAGCCCCGGCGCCCTGACCGAGGCGCTAGCCGCCGGCGCCGAGGAGGCGCTGGAGACGATCGACATGCACGGCTACCGCGGCGTCCACCCGGCCATCGGCGCACTGGACGTCTGCCCGGTGGTCTGGTTCAGCCCCGGCGACCACGAGGCCGCGCGCACCGAGGCGGTGGCGGTGGCCGAGCAGATCGGCGGCCTCGGGATCCCGGTCTTCCTCTACGGCGAGCTCGCGCGCGACCCCGGCCGGGCCGAGCGCGCCTACTTCCGCAACGGCGGCCTCGCCGAGCTCTGGGTGCGGATGGAGTCGGGCGAGCTGCAGCCGGACTTCGGCCCGAAGCTTCCGCACCGCACGGCCGGCGCCACTCTCGTCACCGCTCGCCCGCCGCTCGCCGCCTTCAACGTCGAGCTCGACAGCGACGACGTCGAGATCGCCCGCGTCGTCGCCGCCGAGCTGCGCGAGGCCGGGGGCGGCCCGACGGGGGTGCGGGCGATCGGCCTCCTGCTCTCCAGCGGCCGGGCGCAGGTCTCGACCAACGTCCACGACCCGCTGACGGTGCCGCTGGGGGAAGTCGTCGAGCGGGTGCGGCGGCTGGCCGCGCCGCTGGGAGCGCGGCCACTGGAGGCGGAGCTGGTCGGCCTGATCCCGGCGGCGGCCGTCGCCGACTACCCGGCCGACGTGCCGATCCGCGGCTTCGACCCGCGGCAGCACGTGATCGAGCGGCGGCTGGAAGCGCTGACCGACTAGATTTTCTCCTCATGGCCCAGACGAGGAAGAAGCGCCAGCGCAAGCGCCGCGGCACCCAGGGCGGGCGGGTAGACGCCAATCCCCGCACCAGCCGTCCCCGCACCCGCGAGGAAGCAAAGGCCCGCGCCCGCTCCCGTCGCAAACCCGCCGTACGGGGGGACATGCCCCCGACCTGGCGCGGCTCGCTGTTCCGCGGCCTCTTCGCCGCCGTCATCTTCTCGGTGCTGCTGGTCCTGCTGTTCGGGAAACCGCTCGGCGCCTCGCTCCTCTTCGGCGCCTTCATGCTGGTCTTCTACGTCCCCGCCGGCTACTACATCGACCTGGCGATGTGGCGGCGACGGGAGCGAGCCCGGATCCGCGCCCAGGGCAAGTAGCCCGGAGCAGGCGATGGCCCTCGACGTCGAGATGCTCACGGTCGGCCCGGTGGCCGAGAACTGCTTCCTGCTCCGGCGCGAGGGCTCCGACCGGCTGCTCGTCGTCGACCCGGGCGAGGAGGCGGAGCGGATCCTGGCAGCGGTCGAGGCGACGGGGGCGCAGGTCGAGGCGATCCTCCTCACCCACTGCCACTTCGACCACATCGGCGCGGTGGCGCCGGTGGCGAAGGCGACCGGGGCGCCGGTCTACTGTCCGGAGATCGAGGTGCCGGTGCTCGCCGACATCATGGCCTTCGTCCCCTGGGAGGGCTTCGGCCCCTTCGAGAGCTACGAGGCGGACGAGATCGTCCGCGGCGGCGAGACGCTGGAGCTGGCGGGGATGGAGCTCGACGTCATCTTCACGCCAGGGCACAGCCCCGGCCACGTCACCTACGCGGTGAAAGGCGAGCCGGCGATCTTCTCCGGCGACGTCCTCTTCCAGGGCTCGGTCGGCCGGGTCGACCTGCCGGGCGGCGACGGTCCCACCCTGCTGGCCTCGATCGGGCGGCTGCTCGAGTCTTTTCCCGACGAGACCGTCGTCCACCCGGGCCACATGGGCCTGACGACCCTCGGCGCCGAGCGCGCCACCAATCCCTTCCTCGGCTCCCTGGCCTAGAGTCGCCGCACGATGGCGAGCAAGTTCCAGGCACCGCGCGGGACCTTCGACGTGCTGCCCGAGGCGGCGCGCTCGCGGGCGCGGCTCGAACGCGCCGCGGCGGAGATCTTCTCCCGCGCCGGCTACGAGACGATCGCCACGCCCGCCTTCGAGGACACCGCCCTGTTCGAGCGGGGGGTCGGCCAGTCGACCGACATCGTCCGCAAGGAGATGTTCACCTTCGAGGACAAGGGCGGCCGCAGCCTCACCCTGCGCCCGGAGGGAACCGCCTCGATCTGCCGCGCCTACCTCGAGCACGGGATGCACAAACTGGCGCAGCCGGTGAAGCTCTCCTACCTCGGGCCGTTCTTCCGCCACGAGCGCCCGCAGGCGGGTCGCTACCGCCAGTTCCACCAGCTGGGGGCGGAGTGCATCGGCACCGACTCGCCGCTGGCCGACGCCGAGGTGATCATGCTCCTCTCCGACCTGCTCGCCGAGCTCGGGGTGCCGGGGGTGGAGCTGCGGCTCGGCAGCCTCGGTTCCTTCGAGGCCCGCCGCGCCTACCTGGAGGACCTGAAAGCGCACCTCCACGCCCACGAGGGGGAGCTCTCCAAAGACGTGCGCGAGCGGATCGACATCAACCCGCTGCGGGCCTTCGACGCCGACGACGAGGGGACGCGGGGGGTGATGGCGAGCGCGCCGACGATCGTCGAGCAGCTGGAGGGAGAGGACGCCGAGCACTTCGCGGAGGTGCGCGCACTGCTCGACGCCGCCGGCATCTCCTACGTCGTCGACCCGACCCTGGTTCGCGGTCTCGACTACTACACGCGGACGATCTTCTCCTTCGTCTGCGACCAGCTCGGCGCGCAGTCGGAGGTTGGCGGCGGCGGCCGCTACGACGGGCTGATCGAGCAGCTCGGCGGGCCGGCGACGCCGGCGGTCGGTTTCGCCGCCGGGATCGAGCGGATCCTGCTGGCGCTGGACGAAGAGGTGCCGCCGGCCGGGCGCGACGCCTTCGTCGCGATCGCCGACCCGGAGCAGCGGGCACGGGCGATGGCGCTGGCGGTGGAGCTGCGGCACGCCGGCATCTCCGTCGAGGTCGATCTCGCCGGGCGGAGCCTCAAGAGCCAGCTGAAGCACGCCGACCGGATCGGTGCCCGCCGCGTCCTCATCCTCGAGTCGGATGGCGCCCAGTTGCGCGACATGAAGACCGGCGAGCAGCGCGCCGTCGATCCCGGCAAGCTTCTCGAGGAGATGACGGGAAGGGAACCTTGAGCGAGGCGCCGCCGCTGGCTGCGAACGAGTACCGGGACACCTGGTGCGGCCAGGTGCTGCCCGACCGGGTGGACTCCGAGGTGCGGGTCGCCGGCTGGGTGAACCGGCGCCGCGACCACGGCGGCCTGATCTTCATCGACCTGCGGGACCGCACCGGCATCGTCCAGCTGGTCTTCAACCCGGACACCTCCGGCGGCTCGTTCGAGCTCGCGCACAAATTGCGCGCCGAGGACGTGCTGAGCGCGACGGGCGCGGTGGTGCGCCGCTCGGAGGAGACCGTCAACCCGGAGCTCGCGACCGGCGAGGTGGAGCTACAGGTGAACGGCGCCGAGCTGCTCGCCGGCTCGGAGACGCCGCCCTTCCAGATCGAGGGCTTCAGCAGCGAGGTCGGCGAGGACACCCGGCTGCGCTACCGCTACCTCGACCTGCGCCGCGAGCAGATGCGCGAGGCCCTGCTGCTCCGCCACCGGGTCGTCGCGGCGATGCGCGAGTTCCTCGACGGCGAGGGCTTCGTCGACGTCGAGACGCCGGTCCTGACCCGCTCCACCCCTGAGGGCGCGCGCGACTTCCTCGTCCCCAGCCGCCAGCAGCAGGGCTCCTTCTACGCGCTGCCGCAGTCGCCGCAGCTGTTCAAGCAGCTGCTGATGATCTCCGGCTTCGAGCGCTACTACCAGGTGGCGCGCTGCTTCCGCGACGAGGCGACCCGGGCCGACCGCCAGGCGGAGTTCACCCAGCTCGACGTCGAGATGTCGTTCGTCGGCGTCGACGACGTGATCGCGGTCAACGAACGGCTGCTGGCGCACGTCTTCGAGCGGGTCGGCGGCCCGCAGGTCGAGATGCCGATGCAGCGGATGGGCTACGACGAGGCGATGGACCGCTTCGGCACCGACCGGCCCGACCTGCGCTTCGGGCTCGAGCTGGTCGACCTCGGCGACGCGCTGCGCGAGACCGAGTTCAAGGTCTTCCGCTCGGTGCTCGACGGCGGTGGCTCGATCCGCGGCCTCAACGCCGGCCGCCGCGAGCTGCCGCGCTCCGAGCTCGACGGTCTGATCTCGCGCGCCCAGGAGCTGGGCGCGAAGGGCCTGGTCTGGGCCTTCCGCGAGGGCGACGGCTGGCGCTCGCCGACCGCGAAGTTCCTCAGCGAGGAGGAGCTATCCGACCTGAACCGGCGCCTCGGCGCCGAGGAAGGGGACCTGCTGCTGCTGGTCGCCGACGAGCGCCCGGTCACCGACGCGGTGCTGGGGCAGCTGCGGCTCGACCTGGCGGAGCGCTTCGACCTGATCGAGGAGGGCGACGACCGGCTGGTCTGGATCGTCGACTGGCCGCTGATGGAGTGGAACGAGGGGGAGAAGCGCTGGGACGCGCTGCACCATCCCTTCACCGCGCCGGCGGGTGAGTTCGATCCGGAGAATCCGGGCGCTGCCCGCGCCCAGGCCTACGACGTCGTCTGGAACGGGCAGGAGCTCGGCGGGGGGTCGGTCCGTATCCACGACGCCGGGGTGCAGGAGGCGGTCTTCGCCGCCCTCGGCATCGACCGCGAGACGGCCGAGGCCCGCTTCGGCTTCCTGCTCGAGGCGCTGCGCTACGGGGCGCCGCCGCACGGCGGGATCGCCTACGGCGTCGACCGGATCGTCCAGCGCCTCTCCGGTGCCGAGACGATCCGCGACGTGATCGCCTTCCCCAAGACCGCCTCCGGGTTCGACCTGCTGACCGGAGCGCCGGCCCCGGTCGACGAGCTGCAGCTGCGCGAGCTCGCGATCGGCATCCACAAGCCGAAACTGCCGGGAAGCTGAGATGGGCCTGCGGGACTGGATACCCCGCAGGTGGCGCCCGGCTCCCGGGCCCGGCAAGACGCCCGTCCACATCGACGACCCCAGCTTCGACAGCTGGGAGGTGGTGCGCGACTTCAGCGACCTGAGGACCGCCCGCGCCTGGCACCAAGCGCTGGTCGAGGCGGACATCGAGGCGGTGCTGACCTCCGACTGGCCCCTGGACCGCTTCGGCCGCGGCGACATCTCCCTGCGGGTCCCGGCGGATCGCTGGAGCGAAGCCGAGTGGCATCTCTCCAACCTGGACGAGGGCGACGCATTTCTTTGAGGTAGCTGTTTGGCCGGGCCGCCGCGGTGGTAGTTTTGGGACAGGCTCGAACCCGTACGAGAGCCGTCTCACCGTTTGACCCAACACAAACGGCACGGGAGCTGACAAGTCTCTGCATCTCTTGGGATTCGGAGCAGGCACCCACCTTCATTTGAAGGGATCAAAGCCAGAGGCGGCAACGGCGGGTTGGGGCCTTTTTGCGTCCCGGTTGACGGAGTTGGCACGAAGTGCGCGCCACAGGTGCGTCGCGCCGGCTCAGTATCAGCCGGGTGGATAACGAAGTTGCGATTGACCACCTCAGCGGTGGCAAATCATCGGCTCGCGCAACGGACGAAGCGATGGCTGAGCTTGCGCGGCGGCAACACGGGGTAGTGGCGCGGCGGCAACTCTTGGCGCTTGGGATGAGCGCCAAGGCCATTGACGGGCGTCGGCAGCGAGGGCAACTGCACGAGGTGTTCCGCGGTGTCTTCGTGTTTGGGGCGCGGCGAATCGGCCGCAAGGGTCGGTGGACGGCTGCCCTGCTCGCAGCGGGGAAAGGCAGTGTCCTCAGCCATCGGTCGGCAGGCCGTCTCTGGGAACTCTTGCCGCCGGCTGCGGAATGGATCGACGTGACCTCGCCTCCAGGCCGAGTCGTTCGGCGGCGCGGGATCGTCAGCCATGAGTCGCCGGTCCGCAATGACGAGCGGACGGTGAGGGATGGGATTCCGGTCACCTCGCCCTTCCGCACGATCTTTGACCTGGCAGCGGTGATGGACCTGCGGACGTTGGAGCGGGCGTGGCATGAGGCGGAAGTGCGGAGGCTGACGGACCGGGTGTCGCTGCCGATGCTGCTGGAGCGGTACCCGGGCCGCCGGGGGACGCGGAATCTAAGGGCGCTATTGGAGTCGGAGGAGCCGGTGGCGATCACGCGCAACGACTTCGAGGAGGCGTTCTTGGCGCTGATCGAGGCGTATGGCCTGCCACGACCGCGGATGAACGCCGACCTCGCCCTGCGCGGGCGCTTCTTCGAGATCGACGCGCTCTGGGAGCAACAGCGGGTCGCCCTCGAGCTCGACAGCCGCGGTGTTCATGGGACCAAGAAGAAGTTCGAGAGCGACCGGCAGCGCGACCGCATCCTCGTCGCCGAAGGCTGGAAGACGATGCGAGTCACCTGGCGGCAGCTGCAGGAGGAACCGGCGGAGATTGCGGAGGACCTGAGGTTGGCGCTTTACCCTTGAGGGCATGGAGCGGGAGCTTTTCGAGCACTACCTGCGTGATGAGAGCCGCCGCGGGCCGCCTGCCGAGGATGCCTTCACGGGCGCCGCGGGCGGTGCTGCCTGTGGCGATCTCTCGCGGATCTCGCTGACGATTGCCGATGGACGGATCGACTCCGTCACGGTTGATTCAGAGGGCTGCGGGGCGACGAAGGCCGCGACCGCCGCTGTGGCGGAGATGGTGGATGGCGAGCCGGTGCTGGACGCCGCTCTGATCGACATCGACGCCGTCGATGCCGCCATCGGCGGCCTCACCCCCGCCAAGCGCCACGCCGCCCAGCTTGCCACCGACGCTCTGCACCGCGCCCTCCAGGGCGTCGCCTCCTCGTCCCTCACTCTGGCTTCGGGTTCGCAGCGCGTCGCCGTCGCCATGTCCGGCGGCGTCGACAGCGCCGTCGCCGCGCTGCTGGCGCGGGAGGAAGGGGCGGAGGTGGTTGCCGTCACGGTCAAGCTCTGGACCGACCCGGAGACCGATGGGGCCAAGGCCTGCTGCTCCCCCGAGGCCGTGCTCGGCGCTCGCGCTCTTGCGCACCAACTGGGGATCCCGCACTTCACGCTCGACCTCGAGGAGGACTTCCGCCGCCGCGTCGTCGATCGCTTCATCGGCGGCTACGCGGAGGGCAGCACGCCCAACCCCTGCATCCTCTGCAACGGAGAGGTGCGGCTCGCCGCGATGATCGACCTGGCCGAGCGGGTCGGCGCCGAGCGGTTGCTGACCGGCCACTACGCGCGCATCGTCGAGGACGCCGACGGCCCGCTGCTCGCCACCGCCGCCGACCAGGCCAAGGACCAGAGCTACATGCTCGCCGCCCTGCCGCCGGAGCTGCTGGGCCGACTCGGCTTCCCGCTCACCGAGCTGACCAAGGCCGAGGTGCGAGAGATCGCCGCCCGTCACGGCCTCGCCGTCGCGCGCAAGGCCGAGAGCCAGGACCTCTGCTTCCTCGCCGGCCAGGGGAAGCGCGGCTTCCTGCGCCGCCACGGCGGCCTGCGGGAGCGGGAGGGGACGATCGTCGACTCCTCCGGGCGCACGCTCGGCCGCCATCGCGGCCACCACGACTTCACTGTCGGCCAGCGCCGCGGGATCGGGGTCTCGGCGCCGGAGGCGCTCTACGTCCTCGCCACCGACGCCGCCACCAACACCGTCACCGTCGGCACCCGCGCCGAGCTCGAGAAGCGCAGCGTTCGCGTCCGCGACGCGGTCCTGCACCGGGACGGCGGCGAAGTCGACGCGGTCAAGCTCCGCTACCGCTCCCGCGCCCTCCCCGCCACCGTTGAGGCGGCGGGGAAGGGGGAGCATTCCTCCCTTGAAGTCGAGCTGGCCGAGGGCTTCCCTGGCGTCGCCCCCGGCCAGACGGCCGTGCTCATGGCCGGCGACCGCATCGTCGGCCACGGCACCATCGCCGCTTAGACAGCCGAGCTGCTTGCCACCGACGCGGCTTTTTCCTGCCGCATCCGGTTGACGTCTTTGACGCAGCGGCTGAAGGCGGTTCCCTTCTCGCCTTTGACGTGCTTCTTGCTCAGCGCCTTGCACGCTTTCTTCGGGTGCAGGTTCGGATTTTTGTCCGCCTGCGCCATCGCTTTCACGCAGCGGCTGAAGGCGGTTCCCTTCTCGCCTTTGACGTGTTTTTTGCTCTCCCCGCGGCAGTAGTAGCCGTAGGCTTTGCCTTTCGGTGCGGTTTTGGGCCCTTTCGGGGTCTCGGGCTGGTATTTCGGGCCTTCCGGCTGGTAGTTCGGGCCGTTGGCCGTGCCCGTGGCGGGCAGCAGCCCCAGCGAAAGCACCGCGAGTGCCGAGACAAGCATCATGCGCAGCTTCATCAGTTGCCTCCTTCGACTGGTGTCGAACGGTTGGTCCTCTTGAAACGCGCCCATCGGCCCCTCGTAAGGCCGGACCTCGCCGTCGCCGCCCGGAATCGAACAAATATTTAGGCTTCCTAACATGAGGGCGAAGGAGATCCGGGATACCTACCTGTCGTTTTTCGCTGAGCGAGGGCACAAGATCGTTCCCTCGGCTTCGCTCGTGCCCTCCGTGCACGACCCCTCGGTGCTGCTCACCACGGCGGGGATGCAGCCCTTCAAGCCCTACTTCCTGGGCCGGGAACAGCCGCCGGCGCCGCGCCTCGCCGACGTCCAGAAATGCTTCCGCACGACCGACATCGAGGAGGTCGGCAACACCGCCCGCCACCTGACCTTCTTCGAGATGCTCGGCAACTGGAGCTTCGGCGACTACTTCAAGGCCGAGTCGATCCCCTGGGGCTGGGAGCTCTCGACCCAGGGCTTCGGGATGGACCCGGAGCGGATCTGGGTCACCGTCTTCGGCGGCGACGAGGAGCTCGGGCTCGGTCCCGACGAGGAGGCGATCGAGATCTGGCGCGCCACCGGCGTGCCGGAGGAGCGGATCGTCCGCCTCGGCCGCGAGGACAACTTCTGGCAGGCGGGCCCGACCGGCCCCTGCGGCCCCTGCTCGGAGCTCTACCTCGACCGTGGCGTCGAGTTCGGCGCCGAGGGGGAGCTCCCCGGCGACGACACCGACCGCTTCCTCGAGTTCTGGAACCACGTCTTCATGAGCTACGAGCTCGCCGAGGACGGCAGCCTGACCGAGCTGCCGATGAAGAACATCGACACCGGCATGGGCCTCGACCGGATGGCGGCGATCCTCCAGGACGTCCCCTCGGTCTTCGAGACCGACCACGTGCGGCCGCTTGTCGGGCTGGCCGAAGAGCTCTCCGGCCGCCGCTACGACGAGGGCGGGGCGGTCACCCGGGCGATGCGGATCGTCGCCGACCACAGCCGCGGCGCCGCCTTCCTGATCGCGGACGGCGTCGTCCCCTCCAACGAGGACCGCGGCTACATCCTGCGGCGGATCATGCGGCGGGCGATCCAGCAGGGCCGCAGCCTCGGCCTCGAGGCCCCCTGGCTGGGCCGCTTCGCCGAGCGCACGATCGAGCTGATGGCCGACGACTACCCCGAGCTGGTCGCTGAGAAGGAGACGATCCGGCGCTGGGTAGGCGCCGAGGAGGAGAGCTTCGGGCGCACCCTGGAGCGCGGCACCGAGCTGCTGGAGCGGCTGGTCAGCGAGGCGCGGGCGGCCGGCACCTCCTGGATCGACGCCGGCGAGGCGTTCAAATTGCACGACACCTACGGCTTTCCCTATGACCTGACCAAGGAGCTCCTGGCCGAACGCGGGCTCTCGGTCGACGACCAGGGCTTCGAGGAGCTGATGGAGGAGCAGCGCCAGCGCGCCCGCGTCGGCGCCGCCACCGCCCACGGCTCCGAGAACACGCACGAGCGCGTCGCCGCCTTCGCCGCGGCTGCCCCCCCGACCCGCTTCGTCGGCTACGAGACGCTGCGCGCGACCACCGGCCTCGCCGCGGTCGAGCCGGTCGACGGCAAGGCGCTGGTGAAGCTGGAGGAGAGCCCCTTCTACGCCGAGGGCGGCGGTCAGGTCGCCGACTCCGGGGTGCTGCGCTGGGACGGCAAGGAGGCGCGCGTCGTCGACGTCTACCGCCTCGGCGAGGACCAGGCGATCGAGGTCGAGCCGGGCGAGGCGATCGCGCCCGGCGTCGCCGTCGAGGCCGAGGTCGACCACGGGGCGCGCCACGCGACGATGCGCAACCACACCGCCACCCACCTCCTGCACGCGGCGCTGCGCGAGCGCCTCGGCACCCACGTCCGCCAGGCCGGCTCCGCGGTCCGCCCCGACAAGCTCCGCTTCGACTTCACCCACGGCCAGTCGCTCAGCCCGGAGGAGCTGCGCGACGTCGAGGAGCGGGTCAACGAGTGGGTCAAGGCAAGTCGCGCGGTGCGCTGGATGAACATGAACCGCGAGGAGGCCGAACGGCTGGGGGCGATGGCCCTGTTCGGCGAGAAATACGGCGAGTGGGTGCGGGTGGTCGAGGTCGACGGCGTCTCCCGCGAGCTCTGCGGCGGCACCCACGTGGCAAATACCGCCGAGGTCGGGATCTTCAAGATCACCTCCGAGGGATCGAGCGCCGCCAACGTGCGCCGGGTCGAGGCGATCACCGGCCCCGCCGCGATCGACTGGTTCCGCGAGCGCGAGGCGCAGCTGCGCGAGGCCGGCGAGCTGCTGGGCAACCCGCAGGACCCGGTGGCGGCGGCGCGTCGCGCGGCCGAGCAGCTGCGCGAGGCCAGCGCCGGCGCCGAGAAGGCGCAGCGGGAGCAGTTGGGAGGCGAAGCCGACGCACTCGCCGGGGGGGCCGAGGATCTTCCCGGCGGCGGCCGCTTCGTGATCGCAGCCGCCAAGGAGAGCCTGCAGGCGAACCCGAAGCAGCTGCTCGACCTCGCCAACCGGATCCAGTCGAAGCTGGGACAGCCCTCGGCGGTGGTTCTCGGCGGCGCCTTCGGCGGCAAAGCGGGCTTGGTCGCGCTGGTCTCCAAGGACCTCGTCGACCGCGGCCTCTCGGCCGGCTCGATCATCCGCGAGATCGCCCCGGTCGTGGGCGGCGGGGGCGGTGGGCGCGACGACATGGCCCAGGCCGGCGGCAAGGACCCCACCAAGCTCGACGAGGCGCTGGCGGCCGCTCGCGCCGTGATCGAAAGAGACCTTGGCTGAGGGCATGCGGGTGCTTGCCCTCGACCACGGGACCGTCCGGATCGGCTGCGCCCTCTCGGACCCGAGCGGGACGCTGGCGACGCCGCTGCCGGTGATCGAACCGCCGGAGG